>QIMB01000264.1 GCA_003233615.1 Nitrospirota bacterium | reverse complement strand
CCGATCGCGATGGAGCAAGGTGTGCGGTTTGCGGTGCGTGAAGGTGGACGGACGGTCGGTGCCGGGGTTGTGACGGAAATTGTGGAATAAGTATTAAACTAATACTCTATGGGGAAAGGGTGGGTTTTTCGTGGATCGAGACCGCAGAATTCGAATACGTTTAAAAGGCTTTGATTACCGTGTGTTGGACCAGTCTGTCCGAGAGATTGTTGACACGGTTAGGCGTAGCGGTGCTCTGATTGCTGGGCCTGTTCCTTTGCCTACTAGAATTGAGAAATTTACCGTGCAACGTTCGACGCATGTAGACAAGAAATCTCGTGAGCAATTTGAAATTCGGACTCATAAGCGCTTGTTGGACATTATGGAGCCGACGCCAGAAACAATGGATGCTTTGATGAAGTTGAATTTGGCGGCTGGAGTCGATGTAGAAATAAAATTGTGAGTGTTATTTAGCCGATCATTAAGGCCGGGAAAAAATAGGTAAAAGTAAAATGATAAATGGGTTGATCGGTAAGAAAATTGGAATGCTGGAAGTCTTTGATGAGTCTCGATGTCTGGTGCCAGTTACTGTTGTAGAGGCTGGGCCATGCGGAATTGTGCAGATTAAAGAAAAAAATGGCCGTGATGGTTATGGGGCTGTCCAGGTAGGATTTCAAGATGTTTCTGATCGCAAGCTCACAAAGCCGCAGATTGGGCACTTAAAGAAGGTTGGTGACGGGCGCTGGAAGCACCTAAGGGAGTTTCGGCCCAATGGAAATGCGGAGTTGGGGGCGCTGGTTACCGTGGATTTATTTTCAAAGGGTGACCAGGTGAACGTTCAAGGGGTATCCAAGGGGAAAGGGTTTCAAGGTGTCATGAAGCGCCATAATTATGCGGGGGGGCCCGCGTCTCATGGCTCTATGTTTCATAGAGCTCCAGGATCGCTTGGGCAGAGTTCTTTTCCTTCCCGTGTTTTTAAGAATAAGGGATTGCCTGGTCAGATGGGAAATAAGCGAATTACCGTCAAGGGTTTGAAGATATTCGATGTAAGGTCTGAGGAAAACATTTTGCTTGTAACGGGATCCATTCCCGGCCCTATTGGTGGGATGGTGATCGTGAGGAAGGCTGGATAAGGGCAAGGTTATGAAGGCTATTCCAATATATGGATCTACTGGAGAGAAGGTGGATTCTGTCGAGTTGAATGAAGGGGTATTTGGCTCTTCTGTAAATCAGAGTCTTGTTCATCGAGCTGTGGTAATGCAGCGAGCGTCTAGTCGACAAGGTAATGCTTCAACGAAGGGGCGAGGTGAGGTTCGTGGCTCGGGAAAGAAGCCCTGGAAGCAGAAGCATACGGGTAGAGCTAGGGCTGGGTCTGCTCGCTCGCCTATTTGGCGCCATGGGGGAATTGTTTTTGGCCCCAAACCGCGATCGTATGCCTATCATTTGCCTAGGAAGGTATATCGTGCAGCACTAAAGTCTGCTTTGACGGACAAGGCATCGTCTGATGCATTAATTGTCATTGACTTGGCCTTGTCAGAGATGAAGACGAAGGAGCTTGTTCGGGTCCTTGCCCGAGTCGGCGCGACTGGAAAAGTGGTGTTGGTTATTGAAGAAGGGCTTGTCGATATTGTTCGAATTGGAAAGAATGTGAAACTGTTGAAAGTTCTGCATGCTAAAGATCTCAATGTGTATGATCTGTTGTGGTGTGAAAGGCTTGTGGTCTCTCAAAAAGAATTACAAAACGTGCAGGAAATGTGGGTGTAGCATGAGTCCATATGATGTGCTGATTCGTCCATTGCTAACAGAAAAAATCACGGCAATGAGAGAAATAAAAAATTGTGTGGCGTTTGCAATTGATAGTAGGGCCACGCGAATTGAAGTTCGGCGAGCGGTTGAAAAAATATTTAGTGTTAAGGTGACTGCGGTTAATCTTATGAATGTCAAAGGAAAGAAAAAGCGTCAAGGGCGGTTCGTGGGCAAACGTTCAGATTGGCGCAAGGCTTTTGTTACCTTAAAAGAGGGTGAAAAGATAGAGCTGTATGAGAGTGCGTAGTCGTAGTAGGTTGAATGTATTTTGTAATATTGTGATGAAAGAATTATCGTTATGCCAATAAAGGAATATAATCCGACATCCCCAGGTCGCCGAGGAATGACTGCGGTTTCTAACGAGGGGTTGGCGCCGAATAAGCCTGAAAAAAGATTGACAAAGACAATTTCGCCGTCAGGTGGAAGAAATAATGCCGGACGAATTACGGTTCGCTTTAGAGGTGGTGGGCATAAGCGTCAGTATCGGAATATAGATTTCAAGCGAGATAAGGCTGGAGTGCCTGCTAGGGTAGCAAGCATTGAATATGATCCGAATCGAACGGCCCGTATTGCCTTGCTTCATTATGCAGATGGAGAAAAGCGCTATATTTTGGCTCCCCATGGAATAGCCGTTGGGGATTCCTTGATGTCGGGATCTCAGAGTGAAGTAAGGATTGGAAATGCGCTGCCGCTTATGGAAATACCGTTAGGTGTTGTCATTCATAATATCGAGCTAAAGCCCCTGAAAGGCGCGCAATTGGCGAGAAGTGCTGGTGCGTCTGCTCAGGTTATGGGTAGGGATCAGGGGTACGTTCAGATCAGATTGACATCTGGGGAAATGCGGAGAATTTTAGGGACGTGTATGGCAACAATTGGTCAAGTTGGAAATCTTGATCATGGTAAGGTCGCGGTTGGAAAAGCCGGACGTTCTCGTTGGCTAGGGAAAAAGCCTCACGTACGTGGAGTGGTCATGAATCCAGTAGATCATCCTCATGGAGGGGGTGAAGGGAAAGCTGGTGCTGGTAACCCTCATCCAGTTTCGCCATGGGGGCAGCCCGCAAAAGGTTTCAAGACTCGTAAGCCAAGAAATCAAAGTTCACGGTATATTATTGCCAGTAGAAAGAAAAAGTCTCGGTAGATTAGGGGGGAGACGATGCCAAGGTCAGTTCATAAGGGTCCATTTGTTGACGAACATCTACTCAAGAAAGTTGAGAAGGCAAGGGAGTCAAGGGAGCCGCGGGTCATAAAGACCTGGTCTCGTCGTTCCACGGTGACGCCGGATATGATTGGGCTGACCTTTGCTGTTCATAACGGGAGAAAATTTATTCCGGTGTTCATTACTGACAATATGGTGGGTCATAAGTTGGGTGAGTTTGCGCCAACAAGATTTTTTAAGGGGCATAGTGCTGCGAGAAGTGAAAAAGGCGTTGCCTTAAAGTAGTTCGTTGGTGATGGCAGATAATTCAAGTTTTAGGAAATTAAATAATAGAGATACATATGGCTGAAGCAAAAGCAATTTTAAGACATGTCCGGATGGCGCCGCGTAAGGCTAGGCTCGTTGTTGATATGGTTAGGGGGAGAAATGCTGCTGAAGCGCTTGTTCTCTTGAAGTTTACCACGCGAGCGGCTGCAAGGGTGGTTGAGCAGTTACTTTTTTCAGCAGTTTCTAATGCAGGGCAAAAAGATTTGGGAGAGCCTGATCAATTGACAATATCGCGGGCTTTTGTTGATGGCGGTCCGGTGCTCAAGCGGTTTCAGCCACGTGCAATGGGTCGGGCGAGTCCGATTAAAAAACGCACAAGTCACATTACGATTGTGGTGAGTCCAGTTAATTAAATTGATAGATGGATGATGTTCCTTATGGGGACAAGTTAAGGAGAGCGATTCATGGGGCAAAAAACCCACCCGTATGGATTTCGATTAGGCTACACCAGGACATGGCGTTCAAGGTGGTATGCCAAAAAAGATTATGCAACTCTTCTTCATCAGGATTTGTCGATACGGGGATTGGTAAAAAAGAGGCTGTATCATGCTGGAATCTCTAGTGTGGAAATTGAGCGGTCTGGGAATCAATTGAAATTGATCATTCATACGGCTCGACCTGGAATTATCATAGGTCGAAAGGGCGCAGAGGTTGACAAGTTAAAGGCTTCGCTTGAAAAGGAATATGGCAATGAAGTCTTTGTAACGGTCAAAGAAATCAAGAAGCCGGAGATCGACGCTCAGTTAGTTGCTGAGAATATAGCGACGCAATTAGAGAAGCGTGTATCGTTCCGTCGTGCCTTAAAGCGGAGCGTTGCTTCAGCGCTACGACTAGGTGCGTTGGGGATTAAGGTCTATTGTGCTGGTCGTTTGAACGGACATGAAATCGCCAGGACAGAATGGTATCGCGAGGGACGTGTGCCACTTCATACCTTAAGGGCGGATGTAGACTATGGCTTTGCGGAAGCCAAAACTTCATACGGTCAAATAGGGGTGAAAGCGTGGATTTATAAGGGAGATGCAAAAATTCCTTCTCTTGAAAAATCAGAGCCATCTCTCGGATTTCTATAGAAATTATGTCTTATTTTATTGGAGAATTAGGATAATGCTAGCCCCGAAGCGCATAAAGTTTCGTAAGGTACATAAGGGCCGTATGAGGGGGAAGGCTTATCGCGGTGGCGAGATTTCTCATGGTCAGTATGGGCTTAAGGCTATGGAGCCTGGAAGAATTACGGCAAGGCAAATTGAGGCAGCTCGCATTGCAATGACTCGGCACGTAAAGCGTGGGGGTAGGATTTGGACAAGAATATTCCCTGATAAGCCCATAACAAAAAAGCCTGCAGAAGTCAGGATGGGTAAGGGGAAAGGTAATCCAGAATATTGGGTGGCCGTTGTAAAGTTAGGTCGAATCTTATTTGAAATGGATGATGTTACGAGGGAGGTGGCAGAAGAAGCTTTGCGTTTAGCTGGCCATAAACTCCCGGTTTTGACAAAATTTGTAGTCAGGGGGGAAATTCCAATCCTCTAATATTCAGGGAAATTATTATGGAAATAGATCAATTGCAAAACCTAGAAAAATCTGAGCTGGTTGAAAAAGTTGGTCAGTTGAAGCAAGAATTATTTCACTTTCGGAGCCAGTTAGCGATGGGGCGTATGGAAAACCCGATGAAAATCCGAGAGACAAAACGCAATATTGCACGAGTGCATACCGTTATTCGACAAAAGGATTGATCGAAAATGATGTTTTTGCAGGAAAGCTTGTAATTTATGACACAATCACGTCCAGTTCCTCGTGCGCTTTTTGGGAAAGTTGTCAGTAATAAAATGCAAAAGACGGTAGTTGTTGAGGTAGTCAGGATAGAGCGTCACGCATTGTATGGAAAAGTTCTCAGGAAAAAATCCAAGATAAAAGCCCATGACGAGCGCAGTCAATGCAAGATTGGGGATAAGGTGAAGATTGTGTATTCTCGCCCTATTAGCAAAGATAAATGTTGGATGGTGGCGGAAGTTTGTTGAAGAGTGCAGATTGTAAGAAGAGTCGAATGGTTCAATGCAGTTTTACTGATACAGAGAATAGGTCATGATTCAAAATTATACGTATCTTGATGTTGCAGATAATTCTGGAGCAAAAAAAGTTCGCTGTTTCCATGTGTTGGGTGGAACAAAGCGTCGATATGGCTCTTTGGGAGACTTGATCGTCGTTTCTGTTCGTGAGGCTATCCCTCGTGCATCCGTTAAAAAGGGGGACGTGATGAAGGCTGTAATCGTCAGAACAAAAAAGGGTTCTCGGCGCAGAGATGGCTCTCATATTAAATTTGATAGGAATGCTTGTGTGCTGGTGAATGCTCAGGGTGACCCAGTTGGGACTCGAATATTCGGTCCCGTCGCGCGCGAGTTACGCCAGAAAAAATATATGAAAATAATTTCCCTGGCCCCTGAGGTCATTTAGGATATACGTATGTCTGGAAAATGTAGGATAAAAAAGGGCGATGTGGTTATGGTGATTGCTGGGAAAGAGCGAGGGAAGACCGGGAAAATATTAGAAGTGTTAACGAAAAATGGACGAGTGGTTGTTGAAAAATTGAATATTGTTAAGCGTCATACAAAACCCAATGCCAAAAACAAGCAAGGTGGCATTCTTGAGCGAGAGGGAACAATCGCGATCTCGAACGTCATGGCCTATTGTGAATCCGTTCAGAAGGCATCAAGGATACGGATGAAAACTTTTGAGGATGGCCGGAAGGTTCGTGTCTATCAAAAGGCCCCTACAGAAGTATTGGGTGAAAGCTAATGAAGTCGCAAGTGGCATCAAAAGAAGCAAGTAAAGCAAAAGATAAGAAGGCTTCCTCTGGGATGGCTCTTCCGGCAGGTTATGTTCCTAGGTTAAAGGCTATGTTTCGTGAGAAAGTGCTGCCAGCGATGATGAAAGAGTTTAGCTATACAAATCCCATGCAAGTTCCTAGGGTTGAACGTATTGTGTTAAATGTTGGAATGGGGGAAGCCGTTCAAAATATGAAGTTGTTAGAAAGCGCAGCAGAGGAACTTGAGCAAATTACTGGCCAAAAGCCTGTATTAACGAGATCAAAAAAGGCTATTGCCGGGTTTAAATTGCGTGAAGGCGTGCCTATTGGGGTAAAGGTGACGCTGCGTGGTGCACGAATGCATGAATTTATGGATAGATTGATAGCTGTGGCTTTGCCACGGATAAGAGATTTTCGTGGAATTTCACCCAAGGCGTTTGATGGTCGTGGTAATTACACCTTGGGCTTGAAGGAGCAGTTAACATTTCCTGAAATTAAGTATGATGACATTGCGTCCATTCACGGAATGGATATTACCTTTGTTACGTCTGCCAAGCGGAATGACGAAGCCAAGGCTTTGTTGGCTCACTTAGGGATGCCTTTCCGCGCATCCTAGGAAAGGGAAAGGAGCATCGGTGTCAAGGTTAGCACTCAAGATTAAGGCCAAGCGTGAGCCAAAGTTTTCTTCCCGCAAGTATAACCGTTGTCCCTGTTGCGGTCGTGTGAGAGGATTTTTGCGGCGGTTTCGAATGTGCCGCATTTGTTTTCGTCTTCTCAGTTTGCGCGGGGACATTCCTGGGGTCACCAAGTCTAGCTGGTGATGGGAGTAAGTTATTCTGGTACACATGTAATTGGTTAATATGACAATCTATTCTATAAGAGGTTTTGCATCATGTCGATGACTGATCCGATCGCGGATTTATTTGTGCGTATTAGAAATGCTGGATATCGAGGCCATGATTTGGTCAAGGTTCCTGCCTCGCGTGTAAAGAGCGAAATCCTTCGAATATTTAAAGAGGAAGGATTTATACGTGGCTATCGGTCTATCACTACTGAAGCGCATCCTACGCTGGAGGTGGCGTTGCGCTATTCTCCTGGGCGCCAAAAAAAATCATTTATTACTGGTATAAAACGAATAAGCAAGCCAGGTTGCAGGGTTTATGCTGGGAAGAATGAAGTGCCAAGGGTCATGCGTGGGCTAGGGGTGGCTATTCTTACGACTGATCGTGGCCTTCTCACTGATGAGCAATGTCGCACGATGGAGTTAGGTGGTGAAATTTTATGTCATGTGTGGTAGTGCTCGTATCGATCTGTAAACGTGTTTAGCTTTAATTGGTAGGGTACTGTCATGTCGAGGATTGGAAAGCAGCCTATATCGATCCCATCCGGCGTCGAAGTCAGGGTGGATAATACCAAGGTGTTGGTCAAAGGCCCTTTGGGGCAGTTGGAGTGGTCCTTGTATCCAGGAATCCATGTTCAGGTGGAAAATGGCGTGGTATCACTGACCAGGTCAAACGATACTATGAAGTTGCGCGCCATGCATGGACTAACAAGGGCAGAAATTTCCAATCAAATCGTCGGTGTAAAGGATGGATATCAGAGAGACTTGGAAATAATGGGGGTGGGTTATCGGGCGCAAATTCAGGGTGATGCTTTAAGTTTTACGGTAGGATATGCTCACCCTGTTTCTCTGAATCTGCCACAGGGAGTGAAGGCAACCGTCGACAAGCAAACCTTTATTTCGCTCAAAGGTATTGATAAGCGTGTTGTTTCGCAGGTTGCAGCGCAAATTAGAGAGTTGAAGGTCCCTGATGTGTATAAGAATAAAGGGATTAAATATGCGGGTGAAGTACTGCGCAAAAAAGCCGGTAAAGCTGGTAAAAAATAGGATACATTTGTGAATATTTTAGAGAAACGTAAGAGGTTAGGTAGGCGGAGCAATAGAGTTCGTCGACGTATTGTGGGATTGTCCTCACGACATCGTTTAAGTGTGTATAGGAGTAATGCGCATATTTATGCGCAAATTATTGATGATGTCGATGGAAAAACGCTTGCGTCGGCTTCAACGTGTGATCCTGGTCTAAAGGATCAAGTAAAGGCCAGTAGTGGGATTGAGGCTGCGAAGGTAATTGGGCAAGCAATTGCGGAGCGGGCAAAGGCGATACCTATTGAATTGGTAGTCTTTGATCGCGGGGGAAGGTTGTATCATGGTCGAGTGAAGGCATTGGCTGAAGCTGCGCGTGCGGCAGGTCTGAAATTCTAATGCAGCCTATTCTCAAATTTTGAGGAATGGAAGGATTCACGTCTGTGAGGGTTAATGTTGATGAGCTTAATTTAAAAGACAAGCCCGTAGTAATCAATCGCGTTGCGAAGGTTGTGAAGGGTGGTAAGCGGTTTTCCTTTTCTGCTCTTGTTGTCGTAGGCGATGGAGAAGGGTGGGTTGGCGTTGGCAAAGGTAAAGCGACGGAGGTTCCTTCAGCCATTGCCAAAGCCGTGGAACATGCGAAAAAGAACCTTATACGAATTCCATTGAAGTCAAATTCTATTCCTCATGAAGTGCACGGGTATTTTGGCGGGGAGCATATCTTATTGAAGCCTGCTAAGCAGGGGACTGGAATCATTGCTGGTGGTGCAGTTCGGTCATTGTTAGAAGTGGCTGGTACTAAGAATATTGTGGCGAAAACATTAGGTCGCGGGAATCCGTTTAATGCGGTACGGGCGACTATTCAAGGATTGAGGCAGCTTCGAGATCCTCAAGAAGTGCGAGATATGAGGCGCTCTTCCGTTGGATTAGATGATTAATTCATTGTTACGATGGTTGTGAGGTAGGTGAGATATATGGCTACGCCATCCCAGTTATCGATTACGTTAAAACGGAGCCAGATCGGGCATCCCCAAAAAATGCGGCTTGTTTTAAAGGGTTTGGGTTTGAGAAGAATTGGACACACGGTTGTTCGCCCAGATACGCCGCAAGTCAGAGGATTAGTGAATAAAGTACGACATCTGATTGAGGTTGCAAGTCCATGAAGCTTCATGATTTACATCCATCACCGGGTTCTAGAACAAAGAAGAAACGTCTCGGGCGTGGGCATGGGTCTGGGCTAGGTAAGACTTCTGGTAAAGGGCATAAGGGATTGCTGGCGAGATCTGGTCGTGCCAATATGGCAGGTTTTGAAGGTGGTCAAATGCCTTTGCCCAAGAGGGGGTTCACGAATATTTTTCGTATTGAATATACCGTGATAAATATTCAGACCCTTGCAGGTCTTGACAATACTTCAGATTTCAACCTATCAGTCTTCAGGGAATTAGGTCTTCTAAAGGGGCGCAAATCACGCATTAAAGTTCTTGGTGAGGGTGATGTTAATCGCCCGCTCACTGTAGAGGCGCACAAGTTTAGCGGTTCTGCTAAGCTAAAAATCGAAAATGCGGGTGGTCAGGCCAAGGTGATTGCGCGTGCTTGAACGGCTTATTGCAAGCCTTCAAAATATTTTCAAAATTCCT
>QIMB01000381.1 GCA_003233615.1 Nitrospirota bacterium | reverse complement strand
TTGGGCTCGCTTATCTGACTCAAGCGGATCCGACAACGACATTGCTCCTGGCGTGAACGCCATAGGCGGTCTTCGGTTCTATCTTAACGAAAAAGTGGCATTGTTCACAGAATACAAATATAACTACACCAAATTTAAATTTAAGGACTCTCTATTTGAAACAACCTACTCTTCACATGGTTTTTTCGGAGGTCTTTCGTATCATTTCTAACTCCCGTGAGCATGGAGAAGAACATTCGTTTCCCGTCGTCCAATTAGTTTTTCATCACCACCACGCTTCCCTCATTTCTTAACAATATCATTGCTCAGGACTTCCTCAGACTGCCCCTAGGGCTCGCCACAAATACCTAGCACAATCATGTCCGCCTGCAGCCCTATTCCAAGAATGCTGACTCTAAAGGCCACATCTAATACGGGAATGTTGAAAAAAGCCGCCAGCGGCGTTCTCGCCATTGTGTCGTGCTCACGTACTGAGCGTACGCTCCGCGCGTCAAACAGACTGCGGCCTTGCTGGACGAACTTTTTTGACCATTCCCTTGGCTATTGACATCGATTGCTCCTCAGGCATGTATGGGCTATGAAAGTGATAATATTCAAAAGGCCCAATACAGCTATCTGATTAAATAATCCAGGGATAACCCCAAACCTCGCTGTCATTTACACTTTTAGAGGGGTTGAAGAGGGGTCAGTCAGATATGGTGCGCCCGACAGGAATCGAACCTGTAACCCTTGGATTCGAAGTCCAATACTCTATCCAATTGAGCTACGGGCGCACACTATCATCATCTTCTTCTTCTTCTTCTTTGGGGGAACGCTTTAGGAAAGTAGCACACCTTATACCGGTCTATGGAAGAACCGTCAACTTCCATCGTGGTGAAGGATTTTCTCATAGCCTGAATTCTACATCTAGCCTTTTTCAATTCCCTGTAGCCAGAGTTCTATTCAACCTAAAAATGGCAGCTGTTTTCACGAAGATCTGCACAACCCCTTGTAATTGTTAAAATTGACTGAGCACCGACAAGGTGAACACGCAATTATTACATTCCCTATGCACATCAATTGCTTATACAGCTTTTTCTCGTCCAATTGCCGTCTTTAGGATCAAGCAACCTTTTTCCGTTACTCCCTTTTACTACCGATTAATCGGCAATCTTATTTTTTGAGAAATTAGTCCCTCGTTTGGGTAATAGTAGGAACCGCGCTGTTTGGGCTTAAATCTCTTCTTAGACACAGACAACCAAACCATTCTCACGTGGACAGTCTCAATGATTCAAGCCGAACAACTTGCGCCAAATACCATCATGTTTCATGTACGAGGGCCTTTTCATACACGGACAGCCAAGGAATTGAGTCTGATGGTCTTTCGATCACATCGACTGGGTTTCAAGACCTTTCTTTTCAATCTCTGTCAAATCTCAGCCCTGGATGAGCAGGGGTCCCGTCAACTCGCTATCATTGGACAGGGCTTGCAAGATAAGCATTGCACCTGGAAAGTTATTCGATCTCCCTTCTCTTCAGGGAATCAACTCATTCTCCGTACGTCCCTTCAACACGTGTCTCAGGCTATGTTGAATTGATCACCGCTTAGGGCCTGAGGGAGGATGCGAAGCTGAGAATTGATGATTTCGCAAGCCCTCAGCCCTTCCTATTCAAAACGAAGAAAACCGCAGAGACTAATACGAATCGGGAGTCGGAAGATCCACCTCTGATTGCTTCGCTTCCGGGACGATCTTCTCTAAACGGATATGATAGTCCCGCATGCGTTGTTGTTGTTCAGGCGTAAAGGTGATGGTGTCCTGGTTATGAAGGTCAACAAGCTGCTCCACACATTGCAACAGGGGCGGCACCACGTCAAACACTTTTCCAGCTTCAAAGGCTTCTAGCGAATCAATAAACAGGGGTGGGAGGGGTTTATACGTTTTCCCGGCATGGTCACGAAAACGATACACGACATTTTCATATGCTTCAACAGCTTCTTCCGTAGGCCTCACACCCCCTGGCACAGCCATTCTCGATGCAGCTGGTATTTTTGCTGCAAATGCACTGAGGCTCGCTATCAACTCTCCTAAGGTATCGACCACTTGTCCGGGTTGAAGGGGTTCATTGTTGCTCATCAATCTGAATCTAGTCCAAATAGAGGGTAGCCTGTCAAGTTTGGGAGATACTTTGGGTGGTGAATTCCTGTCGCACCGCTTCCATGTCTTCTGGTAGCGGTGCCGAAAATATCACTGATAGTTGTGTGAGAGGATGGACAAATCCTAAAACTTTGGCATGCAACATAACACGAGGAATCGGAATGCCCCCGACCTCCATCACTTTTTTCCCACCATACGTGCGGTCTCCTAAGATCGGACAGTCAATGGCCTTTAAATGTACACGCAGTTGATGGGTTCGACCTGTCCCGGGAGTTAACGCGACATGGGCAGCAAGTTTTCCCATTCGATCGAGTATTTTATATGTGGTCAACGAGGCTTTCGGGCGAGTGGTATGCGAGGAAAACGTTTTTCGGTCTTTCGTATCACGACCAATGGCTAATTCAATCCGACCTTCACGAGTTCTCGGCGATCCCCATACGAGGGCCTCATAGAGACGGCTAATCGTATGGTTTTTGAACTGTGCAGATAACTGTTGATGGGCGTAATCCGTCTTGGCCACAACTAAGACCCCTGTGGTTTCCTTATCCAACCGATGAACCAGTCCAGGCCGTTCTCTCCCCCCTATGGATGAGAGATGTCCCTCTCCGCTTTGCATATGATGTAGCAAGGCATTGACCATGGTCCCCGTCCAATGTCCTGGTGCTGGATGGACGACCAGGCCTGCAGGTTTATTGAGAACGAGAAGCGCGTCATCTTCATGAAGGATATGAAGGGGAATGGGCTCAGGTTGGATATCAAGCGGCTCAGGACGAGGAACGATCAACAGAATTCTGTCGCCCGGCTTGACCTTGCGACTGGGCTTTACCACCTGTGCGTCTACAGTGATATGCCCACTTTCTATTAATCGCTGGAGAGCCGAACGAGAATAGTACGGCTCACGACTAGCGAGAAAATGATCTAATCTCTTGGGGGATTCCCCAGCTGTAACGATGAATTCCGTCCGCGTTTCGACATGCGGCATGGGGAGTAGGGGTGGGGGTAGGTTTGGAACAACTAACTATGAAATTCGTGATCCACTTTGCTGACGGTGACGGTCGGCAATTTTTTTGCGAAGGCGCGCTTTTTCTAAACTGACCCTCGCTTCTTCAACTTCTGAAGCCAGACCTCCACGCTCTAAACGTTCTTCCGCTTTCTTCACCGAATCTTCGGCACGTTCAACATTGATATCTTCGGCTTTCTCAGCAATTTCAGCAAGAATAGTCACTTTCGTCGGGGTCACTTCAGCAAACCCCCACAACACCGCCATTAATTCCGTTTTGTCCCCGATACGATATTGGAGTTCCCCAATCCGCAGCGTGGTGAGAAAATGACAATGTCCAGGAAGCACCCCGAAATCACCCTCACTGCCAGGAGCAGAAACATAATCTACTTCCTTACTCAGTAAACGATGGTCCGGCGTGACAACCTCTAGAAGTATCTTGCCTGCGGACACTGCTGTTGCCGAATCAGCCATTACACCTTATATCCTAATTTTTCAGCCTTCTCAACGGCTTCTTCAATGACACCAACCATGTAAAATGCTTGTTCTGGTAAATGATCATAATTGCCATCAACAATTCCCTTAAAACTTCTGACGGTATCTACCAGTTTGACATATTTCCCCGGTGTGCCTGTAAAAGCCTCGGCCACATGGAAGGGTTGAGACAAGAAACGTTGCAATTTACGAGCTCTGGACACTGTTTGTTTGTCATCTTCAGACAATTCGTCCATTCCCAAAATCGCAATAATATCTTGCAAATCTTTGTATTTCTGCAAAGTCCCTTGCACGCGTTGTACAACGGAATAATGCTCTTCACCCAAAATAGCCGGATCTAAAATACGAGACGTTGAATCCAAAGGATCTACCGCAGGATAAATGCCCAATTCGGCCAAACCACGAGAAAGCACGGTGGTGGCATCCAAGTGAGCAAAAGCCGTGGCCGGTGCAGGGTCGGTCAAATCGTCAGCCGGAACATAAATGGCTTGCACAGAAGTAATCGAACCGTTCTTCGTAGATGTAATGCGTTCTTGCAACGTACCCATTTCAGTCCCTAAAGTCGGCTGATACCCTACGGCAGATGGCATTCGGCCGAGTAGTGCAGAAACCTCAGAACCAGCTTGGGTAAACCGGAAAATATTATCGACAAAGAGCAGTACATCCTGATGCTCTTCATCACGGAAATATTCTGCAATCGTCAGACCGGTTAATCCCACGCGAAGTCTGGCACCTGGCGGCTCGTTCATTTGCCCATAGACCAAAGCCACTTTGGATTTTGTGAAATCCTTAGGATCAATCACTTTTGAATCTTGCATTTCATGCCAGAGATCATTTCCTTCACGAGTCCGTTCCCCGACACCGGCAAATACCGAATACCCACCATGGTGAAGCGCAATATTATTGATCAGCTCCATAATGATGACGGTTTTTCCCACACCGGCACCACCGAACAAACCAACTTTTCCACCCTTCGCATAGGGCTCTAAGAGATCAACCACTTTGATACCGGTTTCCAACACTTCTGTTTTGGTTTCCTGATCTTCTAAAGGAGGAGCTGCACGGTGAATAGACCAGCGTTTTTGCGCTTGCACCGGGCCAAATCCATCGACGGGCTCACCCAAGACGTTCATGATACGACCCAGCGTTTCCTTCCCTACCGGAACAGATATGGGCGCACCGGTATCGACCACTTCGAGTCCACGAACTAACCCGTCTGTCGATGACATGGCAATGGCACGGATACGATTTTCTCCAAGATGCTTCGCGACCTCCATGGTCAGCTTCGTACCTTCTTCGCCGTCTTTTTCTCCTGCCCCTTGCGTAATTGTCAGGGCATTAAAAATAAACGGGAGTTTCCCAGGGGGAAATTCAATATCGACCACCGGTCCAATGACTTGTACGACTTTTCCAATTCCAGTATCGGTACCCACCATATGCTCCTTGGTTGGAAGGGGTCGGGAACAGCCTGACTCAACGGTTCCTGAACAACCCGTGATTTATTGGACGGCTTCAGCGCCTCCGACAATATCCATTAATTCTTTGGTAATAGTTGCCTGACGAGTTTTATTATAAAACAAGGTGACTTTCTTGATCAGCTCACCAGCATTGCGCGTCGCCCCGTCCATGGCTGTCATCCGGGCAGCCTGTTCTGCTGCAGCCGACTCCAACAAGACGCGATACGTTTGAATTTCAAAATGCTTGGGCAATAACGTCGCCAACAATTCACTTTCATCCGGCTCATACAGATATCCACCACCAAGTGAAGATTTCTCGCTACCATCTGATTCTTCCAGAGATTCTATCGGCAGTAATTTTTCCACCACCACTTCTTGCTGCATCACCGATTTGAATTCATTGTAGACCACATACAAATGATCGAATGTACCTTCATGATAGTGAGACACCACATTCTGTCCAATGTCCAGAGCATGTTCAAAACTCAGCCGATCAAAGACTCCAGGCCACTCTTGACGAATGGGCCAATCACGCCGCTTAAAAAAATCAATGGATTTGCGACCGGCGAGACTGACTGTTACCTGTTTGCCTTGATCCCGTTGCTGTTCCAAAAATTTCACTGACTGGCGCAGGATATTGGTATTAAAAGCTCCACACAGTCCGCGATCACTCGTCACCACCAAGAGTTCAAGTGTATTGCCACCACGGCGACTCAAAAGAGGATGGGAGGCACGATTCACTCGCTGACTTAAATTACCCATGACCTCCCGTAATTGGAGCGCATAGGGTCTGGCCGTCAGAATGCGATTCTGGGCACGTTTCAATTTCGACGCGGCCACCATTTTCATGGCTTTGGTAATTTTCTGAGTATTTTTGACGGAGACAATTTTCCGTCGAAGACTTTGAAGACTTGGCATACGTGTTAAAAACTTCTTACAAGGTTATTCGTACCCTTTAGATTTCTTAAACTCATTGATTGCGGTTTTCAACTGGCCACCCAAATCGTCATCAATCTTCTTTTTGGTTTTGACCTCATCCCGAAGGGCCGGGTGCTTTTCCTTAAAATAATCAATGAGATCGCGTTCAAATTCTCGAATTTTATTCACGGGGACATTATCCAGAAAACCATTCACCCCGGTATAAATTGATATCACCTGATCCGAGATGGACATTGGCTTGTATTGTTCTTGTTTGAGCAATTCCACCATGCGAATACCTCGGGCCAATTGTGCTTGCGTAGCTTTATCTAATTCACTCCCGAACTGGGAGAACGCCGCCATTTCACGATATTGGGCCAAATCCAACCTGAGCGTTCCGGCAACTTGTTTCATGGTTTTAATCTGAGCCGACCCACCGACGCGGGAGACAGAGAGACCCACGTTAATGGCCGGTCGAATGCCAGAGTAGAATAAATCAGACGCCAGAAAGATCTGCCCATCTGTAATAGAAATCACATTGGTTGGAATATAGGCAGACACATCACCCGCTTGCGTTTCAATAATTGGTAAGGCCGTTAAACTCCCAGCGCCTTTTGCATCGCTTAGCTTCGCCGCTCGCTCCAACAACCGGGAATGCAAAAAGAACACATCACCAGGGTAGGCTTCACGGCCTGGTGGCCGACGAAGAAGAAGAGAAAGCTGACGGTACGCGGTTGCATGCTTGGACAAATCATCATACACGATTAGCGCATGCTTTCCATTATCACGGAAATATTCGGCCATCGTCACACCGGCATATGGCGCAAAGAATTGTAGCGATGCCGAATCACTTGCCGTCGCGGAGATTACCGTGGTGAATTCCATGGCCCCGTGATCTTCTAATGTTTTGACCACACGTGCAACGGTCGAACGTTTTTGACCAATGGCGACATAGAAGCAATAGACATCTAAGCCCTTTTGATTGATGATCGTATCGATGGCGATAGCAGTTTTTCCTGTTTGCCGATCACCAATGATTAATTCGCGTTGACCTCGACCAACGGGAATCATGGCATCAATGGCTTTCAATCCAGTTTGCAGTGGTTCTCCTACTGATTGACGATCCACGACACCAGGGGCTTGAATTTCAATCAAACGGGTTGCTGATGCATTGATTGGTCCTTTTCCATCAATCGGCATACCAATCGCATCAACCACACGACCGACCAATGCTTCACCCACCGGGACTTCAGCAATACGACCCGTTCGTTTGACAGGGTCACCCTCACGAATTTGTGTATCCTCACCAAGAAGCACCACACCGACGCTGTCTTCTTCAAGATTCAAGGCTACGCCGAACAGCCCACCAGGAAATTCTAATAATTCACCGGCCATGGCACCTTCCAGCCCATAGACTTTGGCAATGTTGTCACCCACTTGAATGACATACCCCATTTCCTTCACATCGACGCGCTGGTCAAACCCCTTGATTTTGTCTTTAATGATGGAGCTGATTTCTTCCGCTTTGATCTGCATGGATTACCCCTTCGTCAACTGATCCTGCATGCTGGTCAATCGTCCCAGCACAGTATTATCAAAAACTTGACTGCCTATGTGAATTTTCAACCCGGAAATGAGCGCTGGTTGGACTTCATACACAACATCAACGGCATGACCAAGGGAGCTGGTCAGCTCCTGCGTCACCTGCGTTTGCTCTGTCGTGTCTAAGGCCTTAGCCGAAATGACATGAACTTGTTGAATGCCCTTTCGTTCATCGGCCAGATTCGAAAAGGCCTGGGAAATATCTGGAAGCAACACCGCACGGTTGTTTTTCAATAATTGATTCAGAAAGTCACGCATTATCGGAGGTGCTTGCGTACGCTGGCATATTTCCTCCAATACAGCTTGTTTTTCTTCATATGTAAAAACAGGTGAAG
This sequence comes from Nitrospirota bacterium, assembly GCA_003233615.1. GTDB lineage: Bacteria > Nitrospirota > Nitrospiria > Nitrospirales > UBA8639 > Nitrospira_E. The sequence goes on along the minus strand of QIMB01000381.1, from coordinate 1,558 downwards.
CCAGAACATGCTTCAAGGCAGGGGTATCTTCTAAACCCTTGGTCAAAGACCCTAAGGAATTTCGTGCTGGTTCGATACCCGATTCATCGAGCAATTGGAAAAGCGCCGATGCATACCGACGCCCGATTGTACTTTGGTTCACGGTTTACAGAGAATCCAGATAGCCCAGTTTGATTGGAAAATGGCGTGTTATATCAAACAGTTGAACCTAGCATGGGTACTGCAGCCTGTCAACCGAACAGCGTGATACGTTGCAAGGGGAAACACGCGTGTGAATGATCAATGAGAAAAGATGTAGGGTCAAGAAACGTCCAGAGATTCCAGCGCTTCTGTCATTTCCTGAACCACATGGTGTGCCGCTGCTCGAGGAGAGTCGGCATCACGAATAGGTCGCCCGACGACCAGATAATCTGACCCATTCATGATTGCCTCACGTGGGGTCAGGACATTCTTATGTTCAGCATGGGAAGCGCCAGATGGCCGGACTCCCGGTGTGACAATGAGTGGATGGCCTTCTTTGAAGAGACCTCGAACGAATTGGACGAATCGGCCTGAGGCAATGAATCCATCGGCACCAGCCTCAAAGGTGCGGGAGGCTTTCCATTCGACATAATCTTCAGGTTTTTTAAAGGGCAAACAACACCCCGTTCCATTGTCGAGCAATGCGAGGTCTTTCATGGCACTCTCATCCATATTGGATAAAAGCGTCAAAGACAACAATTGGAGAGGAGCATCTCCTTTTGCCTGTCTGGCCGTCCTAAAAAGTCTTTCTGATCCATGAAGGGTCACCAAATCAATCTGCTCACGGATCGCCACTTGAATATAGCGATTGACGGTTTCATCCACGTCATCTTGAATTTTCAGATCCAGAAATACTTTATGGCCTTTGGCTTTGAGTACTCGAACGATACTCAGGCCTTCGGCTAAAAACAATTCCCAACCAACTTTAAAGAATGTGACGAGACCATCTAATTGCTTCACATAAGAAAGCGCTTGATCTTTATCAGGAACATCAAGCGCAAAAATAAGCCGGTCGGCAGCCTTATTCGGAATGACCATTTTTCCTGAAGGAGAGGGCATGGCAAGAATGGAAAAAAGACTTTCGAGTTTACGGCTTTACAAAGAAATGTCAACCACAAGACAAAGCTGGAATTCTTTTATGGGTAAAGGGGGGAAACAGAGAGGAAGCCTTCATGCTCTTATTATCGGACAACAGATTGCAAGCAAGAATTCCTGGACGTGATAGAAGTCTGAGAATTGCACGTGTCCGGTTTTGGAGTCTGAATAATGCCGCCACCGAGGACTCGATCCTGCTGATAGAACACAGCGGATTGCCCTGGACTGAGAGCTCGGACTGGAGTGTCAAATTCCACGCGAATGGACTGTGTGCTTTCCCAATGCAATGTTGCGGGAACCGCAGGCGAACCATAGCGGAATTTTACGTCCACCTTTTGCCCTTCAATTACGCTTTCTTGAGAAAAGATATTGAGATCAGCGACCTGACACGTCGTGGTATCTAAATCTTCAGGTGGACCTAAGACCACCAGATTTAACTTTG
>QIMB01000263.1 GCA_003233615.1 Nitrospirota bacterium | reverse complement strand
GCTTGATCGACTCCAGATTTTCCCCAAACGTTTTCACCCACTGATAGACGGCCACATGACTAAACCCCAAGATCCGACCAATAGATCGAAAGCCCAAGCCTTCCAAATACAGGGTCAATGCCAAGCGGCGCTGATCTGATGTCGCCGTATCGGATTTATGGGCCACGGTAAAAAAGTACTGACACGATTTGCACTTGTAGCGTTGGCGTCCGCTTTTGAGCCCACTTTTGACTTTGTCGGCACTCGCACATCGAGGACAATTCAGCATCGTCGCCTCCATGGAAAAGGGTAGGCGACAAGCGTAACGTATATACCCTTAATTAACAATGCCCTTGAATGCTTTCCGATTGTGTTCTTGCTCTGCTTGAGTTTTCTGTCAATTCTCACCGACGATGGTGATGACGAATATCTGCTGGTCAGGATTCGCTTAACAATTCAGGCCAGTATCGCTTTAAGGTTTTTTCCGCTGCTCGTGCCAGGACTTCATCACGTGAATGATCTTGGCTGAAAATCCGTAAGGTGATCATTCGAGCGGGTAGATGTTGCAAATACGTTTGCAAGCTTTCTTTGTCAACCTTGCCGGTCGAAGGATTCCATACAAATATTTGAAATCCGCCCATCTGCAACAAGTTGATGGGGCGTGGATCTTTATAGGCAAAGTCAACTCGAATATCCGTCTGACGCCATTTTCGTGGCAGTGTTTGGCGCATTCGAGATAAAAACCTTTGTGGTTGAAACGACGAGGATCCTTGAGGGATTGGCACCAGGAGACTGAAGGCGGTTTTCCATTTCACGTGTCTCCCTAGAATTTTACCCCATTCGATGCCGAGCCGTCGTTTTTCAGGATTGCGAGCTGTTGGCCAAGACCGAACTGTTTCCATGACGTGCCAATCAGTCAGGTAGAGATACCGAGATAAGGCATTGAGAGGATTTCTGGGAAAAAGGATTTTCATCGTTGGCTGAAAAATTTCCTGGAGGTGTATATCGATTGCCCGTGTGGTGCGGTGATAGTAGACATTGGCATAGAGGTACAGCCTGGCATGCAGAAACATCTGAAGTGCAGACAGCCCCGATTGGTGAATGGTCAGGCCGTGAGTAGAAAAAAATGTGTAATGCAAGAGACGTTCAATATCGACCGGACCGATGGCGACTCCGCACATATATGAATCTCGTAACACATAATCACAATTATCAGGGGTGAAAATCCCACCTAACAGAGGGCGTAATGCCATGACCCACGGCGGGAGGCCTTCCGTGGATTGGTACGGATCTTTGAGTATCAGAAAGGCAATGTGTTCCGGGTCCAGACACTCTCCTTCTGCGAATGCGCCCGATGGACTTCGCTGAATATTTCGGATAATCGATCCTAAATGATCCCGAATAATGTGTTGTCCCAACAATTCGTGCGTTAATTGATATTGATGAAGGAAGTGATGGTCGAAAAAATGACAGAAGGGACCATGTCCGATGTCGTGTAGCAATGCGGTGATTCGGACAAATGCTTCCATAAAGGGAAATGAAGGTAGATTCGGGATGATTTGACGTAGCGAGGGATAGAGGTGTGTGATAAAGCGCCCGGCTAAATGCATCGTTCCTAATGAATGCTGAAAGCGGGTGTGTTCTGCTCCCGGGTATACCCAATGTGCGCTTTGGAGTTGAAGGATGTAGCGAAGGCGTTGGACCCATGGCGAGTCGATCAGATCTTTTTCAGTCTGTTCGATTCTTGTGGTATGCGTGTACGGTACAGTCAGTGTGATATAGCCATGAATAGGATCAGCCAGAAGAGAGATTCCATCAAAAGGTGACGATGAGGGTTCTGCGGGTAGCATGTGATTCAGATGTCCGGTTTTTGGTAAGGAAGAACGTTAGGAGCGACTCAGGTATGTAGGTTGAAGGCTGAAGGGCTATCACTCAGAATACACAATATGTTGGATGATGACCTATGACTATTTCCAAAAACCTTTGCCTATCCACCTGAGTCGTGTGACGCCCTCATATCCTGGTCTCCGATGATTCGTGGTGCGTCATACTTCGGTATCGAGTAATGGTCCACCGCATGAGTGGATAGGCTATAAGTGAGCCAACGATAGAGAGGACACAGGCACCCATGATAAATGGGACGATGTAGGGCGAGAGTATATCAAAAAGATTCTCCACGGTGAGTTGTTGCCATTCTATGGTTGCGGCAGATGATTCTCCAGCCAAGAATAATCCCGTATACAGGCTGGCGGCTAAGATCGGGATGAATGTCCATGGATTGTTGATAAACGATCCCAGAAAGATTGCCGCATAATTTAATCGAAACATCCAGCCGCAGAAGGCTGCGCTGACTGTATGAAATAAATAGTGGGGAGCAAACGCAATAAAGACACCCGTGGCAAAAGCCAGAGCGGTTCGGTGTGGAGTTTCTTGGAGGTGGAGAACGTGCGTTAGACGTTGGCGCAGGGACTCCATGCTTATCATGAAATCCCCCTGCTTTTCATTCTATTATGAAAAATGTTCATAACTTTGTGGTGAAAGCACATCTTGTCTTTGATCATGATGTATTATTCGGACGCCGAAGCGTTTGGGTTGAATAATTCCGATGCGGGTGATGGGTATTCGTTGCTTTTTCGCACATTGTTCAAATTTATGCTGCCATTGTGGAGGAATGGTGAAGAGTAATTCGTAATCTTCCCCTCCATGAAGACTCCACTGCAATGGAGCCATACGAATTCGTTTGGCGTACTGTTGCATCTGCTGAGACATGGGAATCTTGTCACTCTCAATAAGGGCTCCGACTTTGCTCAGTCGGCAGAGATGCCTGAGGTCTCCTGATAATCCATCTGAAAGATCCATGGCAGAAGATGCATAGGGGTGAGAGGCTAAAAGCTTTCCAAGTGGCACACGAGCTGTAGGCTGCAAATGACGCTGTACCAAATATTTCATTGGTTTCGACAATGTTGACATGAGGGGAGGACGTCGATATTTTTTGAGGTACGTGAGCCCTGCCGCTGAGTCGCCAAGTGACCCACTGACGTAGATGAGATCACCGGTCTTCGCTCCTTGTCGAGTCAGAATGTGTCCGGGACGTACCTGACCGGTTATTGTGATGGCAATAAATAACACGGTTGGTGATGATGACGTGTCGCCTCCAAGAAGTTGTACTTTATAGGGTTTACACGGAACAGCCAATCCTCGATAGAATTCCTGCCAGTCCTGGTTGGTGCAAGATGGGGGTAGCGCTATAGCCACAAACAGTGCGGTTGGTTCGGCGCCCATTGCGGCGATATCGCTAAGATTGGTTGTGGCCGCTTTATATCCGATATCAAAAAATGTCGCTGTTTTTCTCGTGAAATGAATATTTTCAACAAGCAAATCAGTTGAGATGACGACGTGTTCTTGGGGAGATAGCGGTAAGACGGCGGCATCATCTCCTGTTCTCACTGTTGGATGAAATCCTTGCGTGGTGAATCGGCGGGGAATAGATTGAATGAGTTGGAATTCCCCAAGATTCGAAAGGCGCGCCGATCGGCGGTTCGGGGGCATAGCGAGTGGCTCAGGAAGCCTTGGGGACTTTCTGTCGTACTGGTGTCCGTTTGCCAGGGCGTATAACTTTTTTGCGCTGGCGTGAAGTGGTCCGAGGTACACCCTGAGCTGGTTTGAGTTTTTTTCGGCCTTTGGTGCAAAGAGCTGTTTGTAAGACTTGCGACATCGTGTCAACGAAAATGAATTCTAACCCGCGTACAAGATGTTTCGGGATATCTTCTAAATCTTTCTGGTTGCGTTTAGGGATAATAAGGGTGTGAATGTGTGCACGCTTGGCTGCCAAAACCTTTTCTTTTAAGCCTCCGATTGGGAGAATGCGACCGCGTAATGTGATTTCTCCTGTCATGGCGATATCACGTTTGACTGGTATCTTGCTAAGACAGGAGGCCAAGGCTGTGGCAATGGTGATGCCGGCAGACGGCCCATCTTTTGGAATCGCGCCGGCGGGTACATGAATGTGAATATCTTGTTTTGCAAAGAGACTTGCATCAATGCCTAGCTGCTGAGCTTGGGAACGGATATAACTCAAAGCCGCATGAGCCGACTCCTTCATCACGTCTCCAAGCTGGCCCGTTAAGGTCAATTGGCCTTTTCCTTTGAGCACCGAGGCTTCTATATATAAGACATCTCCACCGGTTTCCGTCCAAGCGAGTCCAGTGGAAAGGCCTACTTCGTCTTTTTCCTGTTCCTGTTCCGGGAGAAATTTCGGCACTCCCAAGAATTGCTGCAAGTTTCTCGGGGACACGTGGTATTGCTTGATTTTCCCTTCAGCAATGCGTTTAGCAATCTTGCGCATGACGTTCGCCAATTCTCGCTCCAGGTTGCGGACTCCGGCTTCTTTGGTGTACTGGGAAATAATCTGGGTGACGCACGAGTCAGTAAGGTGGAGATGTTGTTCGGTGATTCCGTGTTCATCGAGCTGACGGGGGATGAGATAGCGTTGTGCAATGCCATGCTTTTCTTCTTCCGAATAACCAGGAATAGCGATGATTTCCATACGATCTCGCAAGGCAGAGAGAATGGGGTCCGTCACATTGGCCGTGGTAATAAACATCACGTCGCTCAAATCTACCGGAACCCCAAGGTAGTGATCGACGAAGGCATTGTTTTGTTCAGGATCCAAGACTTCGAGTAAGGCAGCTGAAGGATCACCTCGAAAGTCCGTGCCAATTTTATCGACTTCATCGAGCATGAACACAGGATTAATTGTGCCGGCTTGTTTGAGCCCCTGAATAATCCTTCCTGGGAGCGCTCCCACGTAAGTGCGACGATGTCCACGAATCTCTGCTTCGTCCCGCGTTCCACCAAGGCTTATACGCACAAATTCTCGTCCGAGAGCCCGTGCAATGGATTTTCCTAAAGAGGTTTTGCCGACTCCAGGAGGCCCCACAAAACACAAAATTGGCCCTTTCATTTTGGCTTTGAGTTGGCGTACAGCTAAATACTCCAAGATTCTTTCTTTCACTTTCTCCAGATCATAATGATCCTCATGGAGGACGTGTGAGGCTCGGGCAATATCCAAATTGTCCGTCGAACGCTGGCTCCATGGTACGTCCACCAACCATTCTATGTAGGTACGTATCGTGCCGGCCTCAGCGGAATCTTGATGCATTTTCTCAAGACGTTTGAGTTGCTTCTCTGCTTCTTTCAGCACTTTTTCCGGCATGTTGGCGTCTTGGATACGATGGCGAAAGTCTGTAACTTCTTCCGTCCGATCATCCAGTTCTCCAAGTTCTTTTTGAATCGCTTTCAGTTGCTCTCGTAAAAAGTATTCTCGTTGCGTTTTATCCATTTCGCCCTTGGCTTCGGCTTGGATCTTCTGTTGCATCGACAAGACTTCTTCTTCTTTCCCTAAAATTTCGTTGACATGCTTCAGGCGAGTGAGAGGGTCTTCAATTTCTAACACGTCCTGGGTGATGTCAATCTTGAGTCCGAGGTTGGATGCAATAATATCTGCGAGACGTCCGGGATCATCAAGATTTTCAATAACCGTTAAGACATCCGGCATAAGGACTTTGCCCAAGCCCAGTAATTTTTCCAAGCCATCGCGAGCGGAACGAATGCTGGCTTCGTGTTCAAGGGGAGACATTGCAGACGGTGTGTCCGTGATGGTCTCGATATGGGCAGAAAAAAACGGGTGCGATTGGGTAATGTTCTGGATTCGAGCTTTCGCTAAGCCCTGCACAAGGATTTTGATGCGTCCATCAGGCAGTTTCATCATGCGCATGATGATCCCGACCGTGCCAATACGGTGAAGATCCTCTGATGTTGGTTGATCGGTTTCTTGATTTTTTTGCGTGGTGAGAAATATCAAACGATCAGAGGCGAGGGCTGCGTCGATGGCTTTGATGGACAGATCGCGTCCGACGAAAAGAGGCAGAACCATATAGGGAAAGATGACGATGTCGCGAACAGGCAGGAGTGGTAATTCATCAGGTATATGTTCAACGGAAGGTGGTGTAAGTTCAGGTGTGTCTTCGATCATAACAGGATTATCATGGTGATAGTGAAATAGTCATCAGTAGAACAGCCCTAAGCATTCTTGCTATGCGACTTGCGATAGTAGGAGAAGGTGAAAAAAGTTGTCAAGGTTATTGAGCCTCGGAGTTCATGAACGGGAACGTCTGTATCATGGACTTGTGCTGATGAGTTGTCCTTTACAAGGAATCTGTTCCCTGAATATAATCAACAATCTCATGCTGTTACAGAATCCTCACCCTTTGTACGTTGGGGCTCTTTCCCGTGTCTATGCCATTCATCGTAATTGTACCGTAAGGGGATCCATTCAAGGAAATCATCACCTCTATTGTTGATCCTGTGTTTTCGTCTGGATATTCTTCTTGCGCGTTGTATCCTTGTATCAAAAACGGTCTATTCATCAACGATTCCTTAGATTGTATAATTCGACTCCCAATCAGTGCGGTGTTGCTCGCTTCTTTCGATGGCGTCGTGCCATTCCCCGTGTGGCGTGTGTTGTGCTTGTTGCACTTCTGTCTAGTGCAAACCTTCTCGCTGCGCAGACACTAGATGTTCGTATAACACGGATCGAAGTCGCAGGGAATCGTCATATTGATTCCCAAGCGATTGTTGGGAAATTGTCCATTCAGTCAGGCGACGTGTTTTCTCAGCAACAGATTCGTGAACAAATTCAGAAAATTTATAGCATGGGATTTTTTGAAGAAGTTGATGTGTCAACGCAGTTCGTGGCTAATGAGGTTGTTGTGGCTTTCAGAGTCAAGGAAAAACCGTTTACAGTTGAAGTCGTATATGACGGAAATGATGAATTGTCTGATGAGAAACTGCAAGAAAAAAATACGATTAGAAATCAGACATTTCTCGACCAAGAACAAGTCAGGGTGTCGGTTGAGCATTTTCGGCAATTGTATCAGGAAAAAGGCTATTATCGTGCTCAGGTTATTCCGATTGTCAATATGGTTGAGGAAGGTCAAGCGCGTTTGACCTATTATATTGAGGAAGGAGAGCAAGCCTATATCGACACAATCGAATTTGAAGGCCGAAATGTTCTTAAAGAAAAACAACTGTTGACATTTATGGCCAACCAAGAGTGGTCCTGGCCATGGTCTATTTTTTCCGATACGGGTGTATTGCTACGAGATGAATTGCCAAATGATGTCGAACGGATTAAAGAAATCTATATGAATAAAGGGTATTTAGATGTTCAAGTGGGCATGCCTCGTATTGATTTGGATGACACGAAGGAATGGTTTACGCTGATTTTCCCTATTGTAGAGGGAGAGCCCTATATTGTGAAACAGGTTCAGTACCAAGGGAATACGGTGTTTCAGGATGAGGAATTGCGTGAGGGCCTCTCTATTCAATCGGGTGATGTTTTTCAGCGTATCAAGATCCGAGACGAAATTACTCGCGTGACAGACCTCTATGGGATTCGAGGGTATGCGTTTACAGATGTCATGCCGTCGGTTGAGCCTGATCCGGTGTCTCGAAGTGCGCGTATTCGTTTTGTGATTGATGAGGGAGAAATGGTGCGAATCCGAGATATTCGTATTACGGGCAATAGCAAAACACGAGATAATGTGATTCGGCGTGAATTGCGTGTGGATGAACGAGACATGATTGATTCTCCAGCCATCAAACGAAGTTTCGAGCGGCTAAATAATCTGAATTTTTTTGAAACTGTTGAAATTTTGCCCAAACAAAACGCTCCTGGAGAAGTGGACTTGGATGTCAAAGTCAAAGAAAAACCAACGGGGGCGTTTAGCATTGGCGGGGGGTTTAGTACCTTGGATCAGTTTTCGATCATTGCGAACATTACAGAGGGGAATTTTTTAGGACGCGGGTATTTAGCCCGGATCCGGGGACAATTGGGAGGGCGGCGAACCATTGGGACGATTACCTTTCGGAACCCAGCGGTTTTTGATACGTTAACGTCGATTCAGGTAGATGGCTTTCGCACCCGTACGAATTTCTTGACGTACGATGAAACCAGAGCGGGTGCAAATCTGACCGTTGGTCGGAATTTTTCTGAATTCTTGTCGGGAAGTTTTACCCTTGTAGGGGAACATATCAAGATTCGTGACGTAGATTCAGATGCTCCGGATATCATTAGGGATCAGGAAGGCAGTCAATCGACCACTGGGTTTCGGGCAAGTCTGTTTCGAGATTCACGCGATTTCTTTCTAGACCCCAGAAGGGGCGTACGAGTTGGTATTCGCACGAGCCTTGGTACAGAGTTTCTTGGGGGCACCAATAATTTTTATAGTGCCGTCTTCGATGCATTGAAATATACGCCGCTCCCATTTTGGGATTTTCGTCATGCTATTCGAGGGCGGATTGGCTATGGAGACGGATTTAGTGGGGAGACTCTCCCGATCCCTGAGTTTTTTTTCGTCGGAGGTATTAATACGGTCCGGGGTTTTAAATTTGGCCGAGCTGGGCCAGTGACGTCCGGGAACAATCCTGAAGGGGGAAATAAACAATTAATTTTCAATAACGATCTGATCTTTCCTATATTGCCTGATGCCAAATTGAATGGCGTGCTCTTTTTTGATTATGGCAAAGGATTTTCCGAGGGGGAGAAAATGGATTTCAATCTACGAAAGGCGGCGGGCATTGAGGTACGCTGGATATCACCATTTGGACCACTCCGCGCGGCCTATGGGTTTAATCTTGATCGTCGTTCAGGTGAGAAAAAAGCTGTCTTTGAATTTTCTATTGGATCAGTTTTTTAGATATAGTTGAAGGGTGAAGATCATGAGGAGATCTGCGGTTACGTGTTGGCATAATTGTTACCCATGGAACAGGGGCATCGGATCTGCCTGTATTCTGCTTTTTTTGAGTATAATGGTTTCTAATTGTGCCTCTAGCAATGGAGTGTCTCGCTCTGACCTTGTCATCGGAGTGGTGAATCCGCAACGAATTTTAGAAGAAACTGTTAAAGGACAGCGGCTGTCTGACAAGCTGAATGCCTTCATGAAAGACCGGCAGGCGCTTGTTGAATTAGAACAGAGGGAGCTTCGTGACTTGGAAGATGCCATGCGAGCGCAAAGAACAGTTCTGAGCCAATCAGCGAAAGTCTTAAAGGAAGAACAGTTTCGTCAGAAAATGGGGGCCTATCAGCAAAAGGTTGCCGATTTGAATCGTGAGGTTCAAGACAAACAGCGTGAGTTACAAAATGAATTTCACCGTGAAGTGGGAGAAGTGGTTGCCCGTATTGCGAATGCTCGGAATTTAGGATTGGTTGTGGAGCATGGCCCTAACTCGGGAACGTTGTTTTATCAAGAAAGTTGGGATATCTCTGCTGAGGTCATTCAGGCTTTAAATCAAATAAGTGAGGAGACTGAAGGATCATAAGATTTTACCTATTCCGCATGTGATAACAGTTACTGAAACATTCAGGGATGAAAAAGGAGCATGGCTATGGCTCAAGAGGAATTAGATATCCTCGCTATTCAATCGTTACTTCCGCACCGGTATCCGTTTTTGTTAGTTGATAAGATTAT
>QIMB01000182.1 GCA_003233615.1 Nitrospirota bacterium | reverse complement strand
CACCTTGGCCTGGTTGAGAATTCGCTTCGGTTGGGGCAGCACGCATTCCTGAAATAGGAGGAAGCTTCGAGAATTTATCCATTCGTTCATCGTGCATCGCATAGGCCTTACTTTCAGCAAACCCTGGTTTTTGTGTGCCGACAATTTTCGACGCAAAGGATGACATGATGCGACGGTTGTTTCCGGCCTGACACTTCGGGCAGGTGGTCTCTTCTGCCTTGGTACTCATCGATTGCATGGCTTCGAACTGATGATCGCAGGCCCCACACACATATTCGTATAACGGCATGATGTTGCTCCTTACTAAAAAAAAGCGGAACGCAAAATGAAGACTTCGGTCAATTATATAGGAGAACAGGTCGATGTGGCCAATAGGTTTGAGGGTTGTTATTCGATACTTGCTCAGTACACCGATACACAAGCATCGTGAACATGATCTTGACGCTTGCCTGAAATTTATTTACACTTAACGATTCGTCTACAATTTGGAGGATTTCGCAATGGCGGTGCTTATTCGACGGTTTAAATTACCTACAGGGATGATGAAAGAAGAACGTATTGATCAGCCGGATCGTATAGAACGGTACATGCAATTTTTTGATAAAGAAGGTATCGCCAAGCTTGAGGAAGGCAAAAAAGTCTTTATCGACAAAGACGAATGGCAACTCATTCAGGATTAATACCCTTCCGGTTCTTCGCTGCACAGGGTATTCTTTTAGAAAGATGTGAAATGGGCCACAATGATGTTGCAGGGCAGCAAGAGTATTTCTTCTATTTTCTATAGGAAACGACGAGATGGGGTATTGGATTCATTTAAAGCGATCTCTTGATCAGGCGATGATTCATCGAGATCGTTGTTTAGAAATTCCGTCTGTTCCCCATCGAGCTGATTACTGGCAAGGGGGATGGGAAGAATATCCCGACAAAGATACTGCCTTAGATGCCTTAGAAAATACTGAGGCGACAGCACAGCTCAAATGCCCTGTCTGCAAGCCGTAACGTTTCCGTCGACTCCGTTCAGATATCCCGTCATTTCTGCGCTCCACGTTTTTAGGTAGACCTTCTTTATGGCTCAAAAATTTGGGAATGCTCGCTGGGTAAAGGAAGGCTACCTGGATAATCGGATAGCAGATAGTGTTGTGGGGCAAATAACCTTTGCTGTATTAGGTCCAGTTGATTTTTTCCTTTCAGGGAATCTGAGTGGGGAAATTGCTGGAAAGGTCATTCAGTTCCGTAATCCAAAATTTCTTGATGATCCGTATGCTGGTGAGTTTTTAGAGGATTTTGCCATTCCTCACATAGGGAAGGTGAGTATGCTCGCCTTTGATCCTCATCCTCTTGTGTCACCGCACCCGTATTTTGAATGGTTCTCTCTGGATCAACAGCATTATCGCATTGAACTTGAACCTGATGATGCCTGGATTGTGATGGAGTCAGAATGGGAGTCCATCACTGGAGAGTCTCAACGTATTCGTGAAGCGTTAGTTCCCCGCTTAGGGACGTAGGCAATACCAATACGCTATCTTACTGCCATCTTCAGGCCACCGTTGATCGATTCTCATTCACACAATTCTCAAAATAGTACAACTATTTCTGCGGTTCTGCTCAATCACATCGACCAAATCTGACCTTTATTTGAAAGCGATTCAGGTATGTTGATATGTTCTAAGTCCCTTCGGTTTTTCTTCTTCTTACACGTTCACAAAAATTCTAGAAGGAATAGTTCTTGAGACAGTGTGTCGCCAATGTGATTGACTCCGATTTTCGTGCTTCGTAGAATGCCATGATGAATGATCGATTTTTACAAGCATGTCTTTGCCAACCCGTCGATCAAACGCCTGTGTGGTTTATGCGGCAGGCGGGACGGTATATGGCGGAGTATCAAGCTATTCGACGACGGCATTCTATTTTAGACGTGTGCAAAACCCCTGCATTGGCTGCTGAAGTCACGCTCCAGCCTATTCAACGCTTTCAATTAGATGCCGCCATTATCTTTGCCGATATTTTATTGCCCTTAGAAGCCATGGGGCTTCATTTGGAATTTGTTGAAGGAAAAGGGCCGGTGATCGATAACCCTATTCGAGACGAAGTGGGTATTGTGCAACTTCGTTCGGTAGATGGAGATGCATTTGGCTATGCAGGAGACGCCATTCACCACGCGTTAGCGGCTTTGGATGATCGAGTGCCGTTAATTGGATTTGCAGGTGCACCATTTACCTTGGCGAGTTACGCGATCGAAGGTGGCAGCTCACGCGATTATGCTCGGACGAAACAGCTCATGTTTTCACAACCCATCGTGTGGCATCAATTGATGTCGAAGTTCTCTGCCGTTGTCATTGAATATTTACGTGTGCAAAGTCGAGCAGGAGTGCATGCGATTCAACTGTTCGATAGCTGGGTCGGATGTTTAAGTCCTGCGGATTACGAAGAATATGTCTTGCCTCATGTCCAATCGATCTTTTCAGCGTTACGAGTTGAAGGAATTCCCCTCATTTATTTTGGTACCGGCACGGCGGGGTTGCTCACATTGATGCGAAAAGCTGGCAGTGATGTGATGGGAGTGGATTGGCGAATTCGTTTGGATGAAGGCTGGAAGCTGATAGGCCATGATAAGGGTATTCAGGGCAATCTTGATCCTATGGTCTTATTTACGTCAGAAAAAGAAATTGAGCGACGGGTTCGAGACATCATGCAGCAAGCTGCAGGGAGGCCAGGACACATTTTCAATTTGGGTCATGGCATTCTTCCAACCACACCTTTACATAATGTCGAATTTGCCATTGATTGTGTGCACAGATTTTCACATGAATTGCATTCAGTCATATAAGTAGGTCACGCTCTACTCCTGCCATCTGTCGGTTTGCAAAAAAATGGTGCTGTCAAACATATTACGTTCCTCATCCTAGCCACATTTGATCATTCGGTTTTCTTGCCACAACTGTGTCACACACTCCTTATCACGTGATTATTATTGGTGGTGGAATTTCAGGATTGTCCACGGCATTTTTTGTCATGGCCGAAGCTGCACAACAGCAGTTGACTGTCCAATGTACAGTGGTTGAGCGAGATGCCCGTTGGGGTGGGAAAATTCTGACGAACCACTTGCCTAATCTTCTGATTGAAGGAGGCCCTGACTCCTTTTTGACATCAAAGCCGTGGGCCATGAAGTTGTGCCGAACTCTCGGTCTTGAGGATCAGCTTATTCCGACGAATGCTGAAAATAACCAGATCTTTTCATTGTGTCGGGGCGTCTTGCGGGAATTACCTCAAGGATTATTAGCCTTTCGCCCGCAACGTGTGGATAGGCTTGTTTCCGGAGGGCTGCTCTCCTGGAGAGGACTTCTCCGCATGGGAGCCGAACGGTTTTGGCCCACATCAACATCACATCATTCCGAGGAAACCTTAGGAGGTTTTTTTCGACGAAGGTTTGGGGATGAAGCGTTTGATTATGTAATTGAACCGCTAGTAGCCGGCATTTACGCAGGAGATGCGGATGAACTCTGCATTGAGGCAACTTTTCCGAGATTTAAAGAATTAGAACATGAGCATGGAAGCGTGATCAAAGGGATGCGGGCTGCTCATGCGCAAGCCGCAATGTCTAAGAAACCTCCCGGTTCATCACCCTCTTTGTTTATGACACTTCGAAATGGTTTAGGTGAACTTATTCAAACTCTTCTGAAGCAATTAACTGAGCGGGGGGTACAATTGATGACCGGACATGGTTGCCAAGACGTGCAGGCTCACCTTTCCGAGAAGGGAAAGTTTTCCATTACGCTAGACAATGACATTGTACTAACAGCTGATGCAGTTGTGCTGGCGACTCCAACCTTTCAGACGGCCAAAATGATAAGCCGACTAGAACCTGAAGCGGCCAATCTATTGGAACACATTCCCTATACCTCAACGGCGACGATATCCATGGCCTATCCTACTGGCGCTGTTCAAGAGCACATTCGAGGCTTTGGATTTGTGGTTCCGCGAAAAGAACAACGCCCACTCTTGGCTGGCACATGGACGTCCCTCAAGTGGCCCTTCCGTAGTCAAAAAGGCGAAACACTCATTCGTTGCTATGTGGGTGGAAGAGGTCGTGAGCATATTTTGGACCATGACGATCGCTATCTTGTGGAATCTGTCCGACAAGAATTACAGACCATTGTTGGCATTTCCCGCTCTCCCAATTATACGGAAGTACATCGGTGGGTTCGTGGAATGCCGCAGTATGTGATCGGGCACCGAGCGAGAACCGAAAAAATCAAGGAGCTCTTGAGTGTCTGGCCAACCCTTCATATCACTGGAGCCGGTCTTCATGGAATTGGCATTCCTGATTGTATTCGTGAGGGGAATCGGGTGGCGAGTAGCCTTGTGCAGTCTTTTCTTACTCACTCGAGAGCCACTCCATCCTGAGGAAGATCTTTGGTATGCCCACAAGAGTAGTATCCTTGGAATAGAGAAGGATGGAAGAGATTGTTGGCGTACATGTGGTGGTGCAGGGGAAAGTCCAGGGAGTGGGTTTTCGAGCATTTACCGAGTATCAGGCCACGCAACATGGAGTACACGGGTGGGTTCGCAACTGCCAAGATGGAACAGTTGAAGTAGAAGCTGAAGGCTCACGGTCTGTTCTTGAAGCCTTTCTCCTTATGCTCGAAAAAGGCCCTCCACTCTCACTTGTTACGCACATTGTAGTTGACTGGAAAGACGCAAACAGGCACACTCACGGGTTTACCGTTCGCGGAGAATGATCTGAATTGTTGTCTTCGAAGAGATGAAGAGATTCAAGGGCCGTTGAGTGTCGGCATGCATTCGTTCCATGAGAAGTGAGTCATGATGGATTATAAATCGTTTATACGAGAAGTTCCAGATTTTCCAAAGCCTGGGATATTGTTTTATGACATTACGACCCTATTGAAAGAGCCCGCGTGTCTCCGGGCCTTGATTGATGAGTTTGCAAAAAAATATGAGGGAATGGGCATTACAAAAGTTATCGGTATTGAATCGCGTGGGTTCATACTGGGGAGCCCCGTAGCGTATCATCTCAATGCGGGGTTTGTACCAGTTCGGAAACCGGGAAAACTTCCAGCCGATCGCTTTGAAGTGAAATACAATTTAGAGTACGGATCTAATTCACTCGCGATTCACCGTGATGCTATTCAAGAAGGGGAATCGGTTCTGGTTCTTGATGATCTTTTAGCAACCGGGGGAACGGCTTCAGCCACAGTTCAATTGATCAGACAATTAGGTGGAGAAATTGTCGGCTTAGGATTTTTGGTTGAATTAGTTGGGCTTGCGGGTCGAAAAAAACTACATGGCTATGCTATCCATTCGTTAATGAGCTATGACTAGTACCTAAATTGAGCGATTGTGTATGGCGATATGCACCAATTTCTTGCGCGTCAGCGGGTTTGAAAAGCCACGACAGACCAAATGGGTCTGCCTGCGTGTTTCAAACCCACTGTCATCTTAAGGTCTTGTCACCATCTCTCCATACAAATCGTTCATCTTAGGTAATGTATATGATTGGAATAGATTGAATGGTGTGAGTGATTATTGTGTTCGTGTTCAAAGACATGATCAGTAAAGTAGATCATGCATTCGTTAACCTCTGAATGAGGAAAGGACTGTATGTATGGCCGCACGATCGGGGAAAAAAGTCACAAAAATTACCACGACCCGTGTGAAAAAGGCACCGCCTAAAGTCGCCACCAAGGCTTCGGTCTCTAAAAAAAAGACTATGGAAAAAGAAAAAAAGACAATGAAAAAAGTTCAATCTGAAGATGTCCAACCAGTGCCCTCTCCCAAAAAGTCCAAGAAAAAAGATGGAGTCGTAGATCGCCATGCTGCCTTGAAGAAAATCTTGCTGGCAAAACGGGAAGCCTTGATTCAGGAAATACGGCAGCAACTCGGGCAATCGGTCAATGAGGAGCAGCAACGCCGCCTGGAAGCGGCCATGGATAGCGGTGATCAGGCCTTGGTTGATTTTGAACGTGAAATGCGTATTTCCCTTCAAGAAATGCGGAATCGTGAGCGACAACTCATCGATGATGCCTTAGATAGTGTGGATGAGGGCACCTATGGCATGTGTGCCGATTGTGGGGAAGAAATTAGTGAGAAGCGTCTTCATGCTCTGCCGTTTGCTCGATTATGTGTTGAATGCCAATCCAAACGTGAACTGCTGGAAAAAATTGAGCGATCAGAACATCGGTCATAAATACGCACGACAATTTTCTGTCCAGTTTACGTCTTTTTGTTTATTCCAAGGTCTATACGTGCGAGATGGATAGACCTTCTAATCCCTGCACGCTTTCAATGGTTGAGGTCGTAGGATTCCTTTGCCATTGTTCGTACAGCAAACGATATTTCCAGGATTGCGAGCAGGGACTATGGCACAGACCCCCGTCATCGTTTTGTCCAGTGGTGGACTTGACTCTACAGTCACAGCGGCGCTTGCGAAAGCTGATGGGTATGAACTGCATTTATTGACCATCGATTATGGTCAGCGACACCACATTGAAATTGAATGTGCCAAAAAGATTGCCGCATGGCTTGAGGCGAAAGAGCATAAAATTTTTTCCTTGGATCTGGGAATGTTTGGTGGTTCGGCATTGACGGATCAGATACCTGTGCCAACCGATCGGCCATCTGATGATCGGGAGCATGGAATTCCTATCACGTATGTTCCCGCACGAAACACAATTTTCTTAAGTCTCGCATTAGCGTATGCGGAAGTACGGCATGCCACAAAAATATTTTTTGGAGCCAACATTCGAGACTATTCTGGTTATCCAGATTGTCGTCCGGAATTCATCCAGGCATTTATGGAAGTCGCCAAGCAAGGTACGCGTCTTGGACAAGAGGGAAATCCAGTAGAAGTCGTAGCCCCGTTACTGTTGATGACGAAACGTGAGATTATTCAAAAAGGGCAGGACCTGCATGTGCCTTTTCAATTCACGAGTAGTTGTTATCAACCTGGTCCAGAGGGTCATCCTTGTCGCCATTGTGATAGTTGCCTTATTCGACAAGAAGGCTTTCAGCAAGCTGACGCATCTGATCCCATACTCTTGGGCTCAGGTGTAACAGGAGGAAAAACATGAAGATTTCGTTGACACAGCACATGCCCAACAAGATCATCATAAGTCTGTGTTGTCTGTTCTTGTTGGGATGCTCAGAGAGTGGCTCAAATGCACAAAGCTCGTCAGCGCCATCGCCACCCATTCTGGCATCAGAAGCTAAACCGTTACCGGCTGAATTAGAGGAAGGGGAAGCGACATTCAACACCTTTTGTTCGCGATGTCATGGACCTCAGGGGAGAGGGACCAATAATGGACCGCCCTTGGTCCATAAAATCTATGAACCCAATCATCATGCCGATATGGCTTTTCAGCAAGCCGCAGCCAGGGGTGTTCGTGCCCATCATTGGAAGTTTGGCAACATGCCAAAAATTGAAGGTGTGAAGCCTGAAGACGTGACCAAGATTATCGGGTATATTCGTTGGCTTCAACGACAAGCCGGTATTTTCTAATACAGTATGATTACGGCATGATCTGCTCAAGCTCATGCACCAGTGCTTGAATGCGTGTAAATCCTCCCTGCCAGAATTTCCGAGAGCTGACGTCAACACCTAATGGTGCGAGTAGTGTCTGGGGACTGGCTGATCCACCGCCGGCCAGTAACTCTAGATATTTCGGGATAAACGTGTGTCCTTCCTTCTTATACTTCTGGAAGAGTGCCAGCACGAGTAAATTCCCAAAGCTGTAGGAATAGCAATAAAACGGACTGACAAAAATATGGGGAATGGTTAACCACTCCCAACGAAACTCCTCCCCAACGGTGACGGCTTTCCCGAATTGTTCCCGCAAGAGCGTGAGGTATGTGTCGGCGAGTTCATCAATGGTCGCGCCTGTGCTGATCATGCGATGCGCCGCACGTTCAAACTGCACAAAGAATGCCTGACGCATAATCGTGGCATAGGCATCATCCAGTTGCCCAAGTAACAGACTGATCTTAGCTGTGTGACTCCGCTCTTGTGCGAGAAGGGAATCCGAGAGCAATTGTTCGCCAAAGATTGAAGCGGTTTCGGCCAATGGAAGGGCTGAGTGAAACGTTAAGACAGAATGGTTTTCGGCTAACATGGCATGAACGGCATGTCCCAATTCATGCGCAAGCGTCGAGACATCTCGAGCTTTTCCCGTGAAATTCACCAATACATACGGCGTGTGTTTTGGCCGGACGCTATAGCAAAAGGCGCCTCCCATTTTTCCGGGACGGATGGCCGCATCCAAATGCTTCTCACAAATCACTCGAGCAGCCAGATCAGCGAGCCTTGGCGAAAAATTTTGATAAGCCTCCATCACCATGTTCTCAGCGCGATGAAAGGAATAGCGATGAGACGTGGCGCCATAGGGAGCATATACATCGTAACGATGGAAATTTTTGAGTTTCAGAAGACGTTGCTTGAGCAGAAAGTACTCTTGAAAGACCGAGGCATTTTTTCGGCATGTTGCGAGGAGTGTATCAACAGCTTGCTCAGGAAGATCATTGGCCATATTGCGAACAGCAATAGGAGAAGAATGGCCACGTAATTGGACGCCTTCATTGCCCCAATCTTGGACCAAGTGCTTATACATATCCCCCAAGATGTCTCGTTGTGCCCCATAGACGTTGAACAGCGATTGATAGGCCTCTCGACGAACGGATGTCAAAGGATGGCGCACGTAGTTCATCAATTGTTCACGGGTCAAGTGTTTGGTGCGGCCCTGATATGTGAGTGGAAAACTCAAGCTATTCGTCGTGACCCCGTACAAGGCCTCTAAGGCCTGTCGACCAGTCGTATTCTTGAGAGTCACAATACGTTCTTCAGATTCACGTAACGTATGGCCTTTTAATCGTGTGAGGGTGTCCAGGTAATATCGGTGGCGTGTGGCATACGCAGAAAGACGGTGTGCCTGTTTTGTCGTGAGGCTTTGCCACCACAGGTCGACAAACAACAGACGAGGGGACAATTGTGCGAAGCGACTCTGTACCTGATTTTCAAACGCTCGTGCGACTTGATTCTTCGTATTTTCCGCAACCCACAAAAACGCATATGCCCCAAGGGTGTTCATGCTTTCAGTAATGCCTTCAATCTGTTTCAACAGGCGTTGAAAATTCTGAGACGAAATTCCCGAAGAAAGACGATCGCGTTGCCTTTCAAGTGCTGTGATTTTCGATTCCAATTCTTTCTGAATCCGTTGGAAATATTTTGTTGGTTTATGTAATAAATCTTTCAGGTTCCACGAAGGCAAAACCAATGCCATAAAGCCTCCTTTACCTCAAGCATGAAAAAACGAGCGCTGGGAGTCGCGGCGACCCAACGTAACAATATGAAGACCAGAAACTTGGTCCGTGATTGATGGTACAGTGATCTATGGGTACCAATTGAACGTGTCTTTTTCAATTGGCCAAAGCGAGTGCGTTACCGCGGGGTGGTGAAGAATCAATTCGCGGCCTTCTTTCACGCCCTGGCGTTTAAGCTCAAACGGTTGTTCGTCCTTAACGCGGATATAGTGGCCGCTTAAGCATTAGGCCAACCATGAAAATCGCCTTAAGAGGAGGGTGGATGACCTCACCAAAGGGTTGCATGGAACAATCACAGAGTAGCACAGGGAGAGTAATTCCCTGTGTAGCCCGTGATATGACGGCTTTGCCAGAAACCTTCTCACAAGGGCATTGTTAATTTAATAGATATTTGATAAGCTCTTCTCCTTATATTATGAGGAGGTCCCTATGTTGAATTGTCCACGATGCTCCAGTG
>QIMB01000228.1 GCA_003233615.1 Nitrospirota bacterium | reverse complement strand
CTCAATCAAACGAAGAATCAGCGTCTAAGAAGAGAACCAACCATGGAAGGACTAATAATTATCACTATCGATGGGGAATAAGATTCAACTAGAAACCTCTGCTAGAAACTGTTCAGTCTGTGTAATCATTTTCTTATTTCTTTCCATATTTTTCCAAGGAGCCTATCAGGCTTAGACATTTCACATTCCCAAACAACCACAACCCTCCAATCTTCTAGGTGTAATGCTCTCTGTGCCTTCTTGTCACGTTCAACATTGCCTTCAAATTTTTTTAGCCAGAAGTTCGTTCTAGTCTTAGGGGTTGTGGCATCTGAACAGTTTTTATGCCTATGCCAGAAACAACCATGGACGAAAACAACTGTCCTATATTTTGATAAAACAATATCGGGTTTTCCTGGCAATTCTTTCTTGTGAAGTCTAAATCGAAATCCGTTACGATGTAGAAGGCTTCGAACAAACACTTCGGGTTTCGTATTTTTGCTACGTACTCTACCCATATTCCAACTACGCTTTTCTTTGGTAAGACTATCGGCCAACCTAATCAATTTCCTCTACGGCATACAGCTTGAATAGATCTAAAATACTAAGGGAAAAATCATGCAATACTGAACGTTTCCCGGAAAGATCTTTCAGCATTTCCCGCGCAACGTTTTTTTCCGCATGGTGGACAGCACGATGACAATAAGGGCATAAGCAGAAAACGTTATGCACTGTATCTAATGGCATTGAAAAATTATTTTGCAATCCTATTGGTATCAAATGGTGGGCTTCCAGATATGGTTTCTTGCTATATCGCGAGATGAAAAGCTCGTGAGTCGAGTCAAACTCACAGGTGAAGCTTGAAAGCTCCATTCTTTTTACAGCTATATTTCTATCACGAACATATATGTCGCGCTCCTTCAGTTTGCTAACACGAATCGCGTCGGACTCGTCAAGAGACTCTTGATAAACATCATCATGATCATCTCGTTTCAGCTCTGAAGATTTGCTCCTCCACAACTCCTCAGGAAAGGCTCCAATCCAAAGTTCACTTTCCTTAACAAACATGAACCAGATCTCTTCACCATTTGGTTTAAACCCTGCCCTCGCTGAAATGTAAAGACGTAATTCTGGTTTATTTGGCTTAGGAAAAACAATATTCAAAAAGATGCGCCTGCCTTCAGGATATAAACGAAAGGGCTTAGAGGACTGTTTCTCGTTGGATTTCACATCTCCGATATGAATATTTGCCTTTCCAAAATGATCGAGAACAAGCTCAGCTTCATAGTCGGTCAAGGTAATCTGTGAATCGTGATTTTCTCGTCCTGTAACAACCGAATAGGAACCTCTTACTGTCCCAAATTCTCTCTCCTGTGCTTTTCCGAATTGCATAGAAAATCTTATTATCAATGATTTTTCAAAGAACCCACTATATTTCTGGCAATTTTTGTGATTACAGGAATCGCCACAGAATTCCCGAATAGGCGATAAGCAGACGTCTTAGCCGTAGGTATAATGAAATGATCCGGGAACCCTTGCAGTCTTGCACATTCCCGAGGGGTGAGCATCCGCGGATTTTTCTTTCCTTGTGGGACAAGACATTCTTTTCCATCCTTACCGTATCGTGCAACAATTGTATTCGATGGCTTATCAAGATCAGCACAAAAAGCCGTGAAGCCTGTTCCTCTAGCCAAGTTTCGCTTCGTACGCCTTTGATGCCCTTCCCAGAGTCTGTTCGAAATTGTAAAAGAAGAGTCGACGTTGTGCTCAAGAATAGTACGTAACGCGAGGGGTTCACCTTCAAAGTCAGGAAAAATAAAATCATTTATTCCGCCTCTCACACAAACCATATAACATCTAATGCGCCGTTGTGGAACTAAAGGACTTGCACTAATCAATTTGTAAGAAAACCTGTACCCCAGTGATTCAATAGTTTGCCTAATAATCGAAAATGTCTTTCCTCCATCATGCCCAACCAAATTCTTGACATTTTCTAGAAAAGCGACTCTGGGTTTTTTCTTTTTCATGATGCGAACGATATCAAAGAATAAGGTTCCTTGTGTTTCGCAAGCGAAACCATGGGAAGTGTTTAATGAGTTTCGTGCAGATACTCCAGCTAGACTAAAGGGTTGGCAAGGAAAACCCGCACATAAAACATCATGATCGGGAATACTCCTTTCAGAAATATTGCGAATATCTCCATACGGAACTTCTCCGAAGTTTGCTTCATAGGTTTTCTTTGCATCTGAATCCCACTCACTAGAAAACACACACTTTCCTCCTTGCTCCTGCATAGACATCCTAAATCCCCCTATGCCTGCAAAAAGATCTATGAAAGTGAATTGCGGCTGTGAGACAGGACGAAATGGTATATCGTCCCATATGATTGGCAATTGAGTTTGATAAGGAGGCTCCGTTTCTTTTACTAGCCTACTAGACACATCTCTTCTGCCTGAAGATTCAAAAAGAGCAAGGCTGTGTTCTTTCATTGAGCGCGTAAGAAGTGGAACATTTTCATTTTGTGTTTGAAGCCAATGAGAAACCATCGCCTCAATTTCTTCTTCCTCGACTTTCGGAAAAGTTTCAAGCAAAGATGCAGTTAATACCATCTTTATTGCACTGTATTTCATCTTCATTACATTTTCATCGAATAGAATAAGGTCAAATCTTTTGTTGACTAATTATTATGACTACTTGTTCCACCAGCTTCCTGAATCCTTGATTGATGGAATCCAGAGAGATACTCAAGACACACGGGATGAGTCATACGAAAAACTAGCAGGCCCAAACACAACTCACAACAAAAGATTTGACACCTTCGCCTTCCCCGTATCTGGCCTATTCAAGTTTGCCCACAAGAATCTGCTCACCTCAATCGCGTTTGCCGGGGTCGAGTTCGATGATGCCTTTGCGAATGGCCAGAATGGCGGCTTGGGTTCGATCATAAGCATGGAGTTTATGAAAAATATTCCGAACATGATTTTTGACGGTTTTCTCGCTCAGATCCAGCACATTGGCAATTTCCTTGTTCGTTTTGCCGTCAGCGACCAATTGCAACACGGTGATTTCCCGTTCTGTGAGATCATGTTCTAAGATCCCCCGTTTTTTCCCTTTGTTTTCAGAGAGCAATGAGAATTCTGCCAACAGCTTACTCGCGACGGATGGATGAATGAGCGACTCTCCTTTCGCAACAGTCCGAATCGCGGCAATGATTTGCGCTGAATCACAATCTTTGAGGAGATAACCCGTCGCCCCGGCCCGCACCAGATCAAAAATATATTGCTGCTCCTCGTACATGGTGAGTGCCACCACCCCAATATGCGGGAACTCGCGCTTGATAATGCGTGTGGCTTCGATCCCTGTCATCCCCGGCATACTGACATCCATGAGAATGACATCTGGCAACAAGACTCGAGCCTGTTCGACGGCTTCTCCGCCATCTTTGGCTTCTCCGACGACTTGGATGTCATCCTTCGTTTCAAGAATTGCCGAGAGCCCTTCTCGCACCACACGATGATCATCAACAATCAAGACTTTAGTTTTTTGAGCCATAACTGATCTTCTCCTTTGCGGCAAGTGGGACGGTAATGTTCACCGTCGCCCCGGTTCGAGGCTTTGACACCCACTGGACGTCGCCCCCCAACATCCGTGCACGTTCCTTCATACTTCTCACTCCAAAATGATCCCACTTTTCTGGATTGTGCGTTTCTTTTTGCACATCAAATCCCTGCCCATTATCCGAGACCTTGACCTCTAACAGATCCTTCTTGAGGTGAACCTTCACAGCCACCTTTGTCGCATTGGCATGCTTGACGACATTGCTCAAGGCTTCTTGCACCATGCGAAACACAAACACTTTGGCCTTGGAGCCAAGCTGAGATTCGTCGCCTTTTCCCTCAAAGGTTGTTTGAATCCGATGTTCCCGTTTATACGACGTCAGATAATTTGATAATGCCGGGATAAGTGCTAAGTGATCGTATTGCCCTGGACGGAGATTATACACAACCTCTCGCGCTTCCTGAATCGCATGCTTCAACTCCCCCTTGGTTTGGTTCATCATGGTCAACCCTTTGTCGGGATCCTCGGATACGAGTTCCCGCACGCGTTCCATCTTAAGATTGACACCCACCAAAGTTTGAACTAACCCATCATGAATCTCACAGGCAATGCGTGTACGCTCTTCATCCACAGCCCCTTCAGCCTCTTCCTTTACATACAGGCGAAAGAGCGATTGATACCGGGTCAGCGTGCGTTCAATTTCCACGGAGGCATGAATCCGAGCCTCAATGAGTTGCCACATAAATTTGGCACTTGCCCCACCCACCAGTGCTAAATGTGGCGCTTGCACCTCCAAGAGCTCTTGCTCCACCTCTGGATTACCCGTTACGTCAATGATCAGATCAACATCTTTCATTTTCAAGAGATCTTGATAGCGACGCACAACAGGAATGCCTAACTTTTTCGCAAGCCGTACTCCCCGTGTCATTGGTCGGATTTCTGCAACACCTACCACAGTCACTAAAGGATCTTCCACAAAAATTTCCATGAGGGCGGTGCCTCCGTGTCCAGCTCCAATGATTGCCACACGGCTTGTGGTCACACCTTTTGAGGTTCGACTACGTGCCTGCTTTCGAGGAGGAGTTGTACGTTTGGTGGCCTTTGAAGATTTGAGAGGTGGCATGAATACACACGCGTAAAAGTGAACAGGCTAGAAAAATATTTTTGGAGGATGTCGTAGGATTTTTCGGTTATTGAGAAAAGAAGAGCGTTGGTCGACCGCTACTCAAGCACATGCCATGGGATCAATGCCAAGACCTACCGAACGAGGAACCTGTCCAAGTTTAAACTGATCTACTGCGGTTGCGATAGATTTGACCAGATGTTTCGATCCTTTTCGTTCAATAGACACCACTATTCGCCTCAAGCGATCAAAAAATCTGACCCAAACCAGCACACCATCGTGATGATCGCTAATCTCGGACAAGCACCTATGAACGACCTGGATCATGATGCGTTAAGGCTCGGATTGTATCCATGAATTGGTCGATATCCTTAAATTCACGGTACACCGACGCAAATCGCACATATGCCACGGAATCGAGTTCTTGCAAGGCCCGCATCACTTCTTCACCAACCGTACGGCTAGGCACTTCGGTTTCCCCTAAATCTTGAATCCGTTTTTCAATCCGATCCACCGCCCCACCCAACGCACCGATACTGACAGGCCGTTTTTCACACGCCTTCTTGAGGCCTGCTAAAATCTTTGCCCGGTCAAACGGCTCCCGGCGATTATCTTTCTTGACCACCATCGGCAAGTTTTCTTCAATACGTTCATACGTCGTAAACCGCCGTTTACAGCTCAAACATTCACGGCGACGGCGAATGACTTCGCCTTCTCGCGCAGTCCGCGAGTCAATCACTTTATCCTCGAGTTTGTCACAGAACGGACATTTCACGGAGGCGCATCCATAGGGTTGGAAGGAATGATTGAAGAAGAATTTAGTAAGGATGAAAGATAGGAAAACGTGCGCACATATTTTTGACTTCTCGTAAGATACGTTTGTGAAGTGCGGCATCATGTGCATGCTGGATGACATCATCGGACCATGCCACAATTTGCTCCATCTCAGCTTCTCGCATCCCACGCGTTGAAACAGTTGGTGTGCCAATTCGAATTCCACTGGCTACTGCCGGTGGCTTCTCATCAAAGGGCACCGCATTTTTATTCACAACAATGCCGGAAGCATTCAACGCCGCTTCAGCCTCTTTGCCAGTAACATTCCGAGAATTCAAATTCAACAGAAAGAGGTGCGTGTCAGTTCCACCGGACACCACTTGATAACCTCGTTCCACAAAGCCATTCGCCAACACGTTCGCATTAGCCAATACTTGTTTTTGATACGTCGTAAACCCTGGAGCCAAGGCTTCTTTAAATGCCACAGCCTTAGCAGCAACGACATGCATCAATGGTCCACCCTGAATTCCTGGAAAAATAATTTTATCGACAGCTTTCGCATGCTCTTCTTTACACATGATCATTCCCGAGCGTGGTCCACGCAAGGTTTTATGTGTCGTGGTCGTCACAAAATCTGCATAGGGAACCGGACTGGGATGAAGCCCGGTCGCAACGAATCCTGCAATATGGGCAATATCCACCAACAAATACGCACCCACTGATTTGGCGATAGCTTGAAAGCGAGGGAAATCGAGAATCCTCGAATAGGCACTGGCCCCGGCTACCAACATCCGAGGCCGGACTTCTTTGGCTTGCCGTTCAAGGGCATCATAATCAATAGTTAAGGTATTTCGATCAAGACCATAGGTGAACGCTTGGAAAAGTTTACCTGAAAAACTGACGCGGCTCCCATGGGTCAGATGACCACCATGCGCGAGGTCCATCCCCATGATCGTATCACCCGCTTTTAACACAGAGAGGTACGCGGCCATATTGGCTTGCGACCCTGAATGGGGTTGGACATTGACATGCTCACAGCCAAAAAGTTCCTTGGCACGAGCAATTGCCAGCTCTTCAACCGTATCCACGTGCTGACATCCACCGTAATACCGCTTGCGAGGATACCCTTCCGCATATTTATTAGTCATGAGGCAACCTTGGGCGCCCAACACGGCAGGACTTGCATAATTTTCTGATGCGATGAGCACCAGATTTTCCCGCTGCCGCTTTTCTTCAGACCGAATAGCGGCGTACACCTCATAATCGGTGTCGCGAATAGCTTTCAACGTCCCGACTGAATGACGCATGGGTTATGCGGTTTCCGTCGATTCGACTGGGGCTTCTTCACTGGCGACAGGCTCTTCGGCCACAGGTTCTTCTCCAGCCTGTTTGACAAGCGTGACTTGAATTTTTGCGACCACATCCCGGTGAAGCTTAATGGGTACAGGGAATGTACCCAATTCTTTCAACGGATGGTCGAGCTGTATTTTGCGTCGGTCCACGGTCATACCCTGCGCTGCGAGTTGCTCGGCAATATCCTTTGAGGTCACGGAGCCAAACAATTTATCATCTTTCCCGGTTTGGACTTCAAAGCTCAACGACACGTTAGACATTTGCTTGCCGATATCACCTAAGGCATCGAGTTCTTTCTTCGCCTTCTGGTCAATTTGCCGTTTCAGATGTTGCAGTAATTTGACCTGCCGTGCTTCCGCAAAGACGGCTTTTTTACGTGGCAATAGATAATTTCTGGCATAGCCATCTGCCACCGTTAACACATCACCCAAATACCCCAAACCCTCAACGTTTTCCTGTAGAATCACCTTCATAGATACGTCTCCTTAGCCTAGCGAATAAGGGAACCATCTTAAGACCGAAAGGGGAAAAAGTCAATTGAATGGCCACGTTACTTTCATCCGTCTCATCAAAAGACAGACTCTACAGGTTCAGAAATTCATCATCAAACACCAAAACAATTTGGACTATTTCCAGGATAGACATAAGATCAAGTATACTTAGAAGACAGCGATAAATATGTACCTATTTATACGTATTAATAGGCGTCTTCAAGCATGAGGGATTCACAGAAATTATTGCGATTGTTCGTGCTCCTGTTGTCTGTCATGTCCCCACCCGTCACCCTCGCCAACCAAGAAGGTGTTCCTCCCGACTCAGGACCCGAACCCTTTACAGATCTTAACCTTCGATTTAGTAATCGCTCAATTTCACCACCGGAGAACCTCATTATCCAAACGATCCCGCTCACAGGGCTCTCGGTTGCCCGCCCATTTGTGGCTCCTGCCCCACAAGCGGTCATATTTGAAAACGATCAACGAGAACGCCTTGCGCTTCTGTCTACCAACAAAACCGGACGTCTCACCCTCTTTCTGTTGGAACGCCTCCCGCTTGATCCCAAGCTACCAGGCCTGGTTCAATGTGCGAACAATCGTGGCTGTCAGACGGACCGGACCCCGCTCACCGGTGGACTGGGATGCTTAGCCCTCTGTCTTAAAGACATACTGGAAACCAGCGCCGGCAATCCCCTACCTTGATACAGACATGAAACTCGACGAACTACTCATACAATCATCATCCAAACTTCTTGATGAACGCGAAGTCGCGATGAGCCAAGGGTACGATGCTCCCGTAGATATTCCACAAGCGTCCCATCTCGGCAAAGCAGGTTCACTCCATCTGTATAGCTGCAAACTCTTGCCAGAGACAAAAATTGTCACTGATATCCCCATGACGCTCTTGCCGGGAAACGACATGGAAGCTACAGAAGGCTACATCCTTGGATGGCTCAATGGCGCACTCATCATCCAAACATTTGACCATGTTGGCCGTACGCTTGAGCATTGCACGCTCATTCCCGATACCGCTGGTTTTTTAGAAACTGGCGCCGCACGGCTATCCGACATGGCCACGAAACCCGACTCCTTTACACTCGGACCGGCCGAACGGCTTGTACCGTGGCTACACCCATCTCCAGCATCGGATGTAGGCCAGGCTCGGGATAAAATTCCCCCTACAGTCCTCTCGATGATGTGGGGCGATGACCGGTCCACGCGATGGGCAAAGCTGACCACCCTCATCGTCGATCAAGTCCGGAAAAACAAACGCATCCTGTTAGTCGCACCTGATCATGAAACCATCGATGCGTTAACCGGTGCGACTGCACATGCATTAAAGATGGCCGCCCTTCCCCATCGTAGCTTACTCTGTCGCTATGAATTACCGCTCACCCAAGAAGCGGCCACCATGCCCCTACACGAACTGGGGTTTGAAGCCCAGATGTTTCAATTTTATGCCAGGGCCAACGCGAATAAGATCACCTTGCGAAAAAAATATGATCGATTTCGTGAGCTCACACCTATCTTGGCTTATAAACGCGATAAACAAAAAGATCTCAATGAAGTGAAGCTCTTAGAATGGCGCCTGCTCACGGAAGTCAGTAACTGGCAAAACAAGATAAAGGGGATCGACACAATTTTGGCGGACTATGAAGCCTTGCCGATTTGGAAACGAATGGGCATGCAGTTCGCCGGGAAAAACGTGGAAACCCTGGCTGAATACCGCGTGATCTACGAAGGCAAAATCCAGGAGCTCATGAGAGAAGTCGAGATCGCCCAAGTACGTATCAAAGAACTCATTCCCGAAGCGACCATTCCGAAAGATTTGCGACCGGAATATGATGTACTCAAAGAGGAAATTAAACGGTTAGGTGGCACCAAAAAAATCCGGGAAATGCTCAACGCAGGAGAACGGACGAATAGGCAAGCCTTTGCGCAAAACAAACGAATCATGGCCACCACCCCAGGTCGTATTTTGACAGATCCCCTCTTTCGAAAAGTCCCGTATGACCTGCTCATCGTAGACGACGCCCCCCGCATCCCTACCCCACTACTCCTTGCCGCCAGCGGCCTGATTCGAGAACGCATCATTCTGAGTGGTGACACCAACGATCTGATTCAAGGAGATCACCCCTCTCAAACTCGATGGCCGCACACATTCTTGGGAACAACCCTCAGTTCCCCCGCACAACCCACGACCGTTGGATGACCTGTGAGAGCTGCGGAAGCATGCATCCAGCATGATCATAGGCGTCGCATTCACTTGACCGATTTTCCATAAAAGACGATAATCTCCTCCACGTGCCGAAGTGGCGGAATGGCAGACGCACCAGATTCAGGTTCTGGCGCCTTCACGGGTGTGCGGGTTCAAATCCCGCCTTCGGCACCAATATTCATGCATGATTTGGCGATTACTCCTCTCATCTAACATTTCCATATTTCAGGCTAGCAAGCACGGTAAGCCAAATCTAACCCGCGTCCTCTTTCCTGCAGAATAGGCTTCTACCAAATCTCATTCCTTCCAATTTGGAATAATTGGGGGATGAAAGT
>QIMB01000301.1 GCA_003233615.1 Nitrospirota bacterium | reverse complement strand
TCCATATCGACATACCATCTTCCAGAATGAACTCGATGATGTCGTCATCCTCAACATCGAGGTCTACGGAACGGCTCCCTGCGGAACGGGCATGCTCACTGACATCGAACGCTCCGAAAACCTCTATGCCATCTAACAAATGTGTATTCGGCTGATCAGTGCGCTCAGACACCGGCGTTCCTCGTACGGTGACTTTCGCCTCTTCTAATGATGTTGATATACCAAAAATTCGTAGCTGAATACGCATAGAGCCTCCTCATTCAGTGTCGAGACGTATACACCTAAAAACAGCAATTGGTGGACGAAAGTGTGCACAACCCTTTGCCGCTTCTTGCGATATGTAAAAATTGACTCATCAGCCACAAGATGCCCACGCAATGTGTACATTCCCTATACACATCAATTGCGTGCACAGCTTTTTTGCGCTCAACTCCCAGCACGTTCCCTTGTCCTCCAGAAAAACGTCCAAGCCCGCCTCCTTACGCGCAGACTTGATTAACTCGATTGAAATCAATCTCAGCGTCTTGGCTGCCTGTCTTCACGCCAAACGGTATTGCGATACACGTGTGTGACTTCATACATCCCACCCTCCTGTTATCAAGGGCTGGTTGTTGGAAAGGAGATCATTCATGACGATGTCCAACCCTCACCTTGACAAAAACAACCGGAGAAGTTAATCCAGAAAATTAAAGATAGGACTGCACCTTCTGTGTACATTTGGAAAGAACATTCCGCATTGAAAATAATATGATTCCACCTCATCTGAAAGCCAAAAATTACACTCAATAAGAAAATTAGTCAACACAACGACCACAGAGGCCGAGTTGCTGAGAAACTGCGTTGCTCGCCTCTCTTTACCCGTTGCTTTACTTTTACAAATGTGTATGAGTCCATCTGATTGCCTCACACACAGATAGGCTTATCACTACAAAGCACATCAGCTCTCAGACTCCACCAGCAAGTGATGGTGACGTACACGCTCCATATCAGACAACAACAAGGATATCCTGCTGAACATCTTTTGCCCGTTTATTTGGTCGTTCGTCTTGGTGTTGTCCTTGTTGTTATGCCATCTGAACGTTGGCGTTGTGGATTGCTCGCGGTGTAATCTAAAAACAGCAGCTGGATCACGAAAGTCTGCACAATCCCTCGACGCGCCTAGGATACTGTAAAAATTGACTCATCACCCACAAGATGACGACGCAATGTGTGCATTCCCTATACACATCAATTGCCTGCACAGCTTTTTTGCACTCAACTGCCGCTTGTAGGTTTAATCAAAAATACTCCATCGCGAATCGTGAGCAGCACTGCTGAGACTCGTGGCTCTGCATGTACCAGTCGATTCAATTCTTGAATGGCTTCTGTATTGGAATCTGACGGCGGCATATTCAACACCTCCCCACTCCACAACACATTATCAATGAGAATCACTCCTGTCGGAGAAACCAAATCCAAAGCCCGTTGAAAATACTTCACATAATTGGCTTTATCAGCATCTATGAAGATGAGGTCAAATTGCCCCGGTAAATTTGCCATAGTCTCCAGCGCAGAACCGAGACGAGATTGTATTTTAGAACCATGTGGACTTTCAGCCCAATACCTCTTAGCCATAGCAGTAGATTCTGGATCAATATCACACGTGATAACTTCGCCTCCTTCTGGCAGACTCTCCGCAAAACATAAGGCACTATAGCCGGTGAAGGTGCCAACTTCTAAGATACGCGTGGCACCAACGCTCATGGCCATTACTTTCAAAAATGCCCCTTCCAACGACCCCACCACCATCTGTGGACAATCCATCGTTCGATAGGTTTCTTCACGAAGCCGTCGGCAAATGTCTGATTTGGCAACAGAATGGGCTTCCGCATAAGTTTCAACTCCTGGCAACACTAATGATTTCATGAGCTATCCCTCCAGAAAAAAACACACATGACAATTACGCAAATAATTTATTTACTCTACCAGCCCCTTGTAATCGCAAGCATAAGCCAACATGACCTCTTGGAGACGTTTTGTTGATACGTCCTATAGATGGATTTGGATGGATCCACGATAAAATATGTCGGGTATGAGAAGGGGGAAATAATTTCGCTGTCTTAGACAGTGCGGCATAGAGTGTTTATTGCCAATCTCGGAATGGCTGCCGTACAGTGCTGTGCGTTCAATCTTGCCTCTATCATCACACGAAAAGGAACGGTACCATGACGACCTTAGCTGCACTTGGTAATTTAACATCTAAACTCCGAGAGATTCATCATCTCCGCGACGCGTCGGCTGTTCTCTCATGGGATCAAGAAACATATATGCCGGCAGGAAGTGGAGCGATTCGTGCTGATCAGCTTGCCACACTCCAAACATTTGCCCATAACCAATTTATCTCATCTGAGATGGAATCGTTGCTCAGTTCTTTTCTGGATATTGAGACAGGAACCATCTTGCCCGCACACCAAGCCTCGCTTGATGAACCCGCACACGCTCTGCTTCGCGAAACCTGGCAAGATTTTTTCCGCGCAAAAAAGTTACCCTCTTCATTCGTGACCGAACTGGGACGGGAATGCTCCATCGCGCAACAGGTCTGGGTGGAGGCTCGTAAAACCAACGATTTCCACCGTTTTCTCCCGAACTTGGAACGGCTCGTTAGACTCAAACAGAAAGAAGCCGATTATTTAGGTTATACCGATTCTCCGTACAATGCCTTGTTGGATACCTACGAACCGGGGTCCACCGTGGCGCAACTCCGTCCCCTCTTTGCGACCTTACGCACTCATTTAATTCGGTTACTCGATCAGATTCGAAATTCCCCAATACAACCCAATACCGATCTGCTCACACAGTCATTTGACACCGGCAAACAGCTCGACTTTGGCCGCTTGGTACTCAAACAGATGAGCTACGATTTTCAACGCGGGCGGCTAGACCTTTCCGCCCATCCCTTTACCAC
Organism: Nitrospirota bacterium; assembly: GCA_003233615.1. Classification (GTDB taxonomy): domain Bacteria; phylum Nitrospirota; class Nitrospiria; order Nitrospirales; family UBA8639; genus Nitrospira_E. The sequence goes on along the minus strand of QIMB01000301.1, from coordinate 7,166 downwards.
TTCGTTTCATCCAACCGATGTACGAGTCACTACCCGTGTCTTTGAACACGATATGCCCTCCTGTTTATTTAGTTGCATTCATGAAGGCGGCCATGGGTTATATGAGCAAGGCTTACCAACTCAGCAGTATGGTACGCCATTGGGCGAAACCATTTCTTTGGGCATTCATGAAAGTCAGTCACGACTATGGGAAAATTCTGTGGGCAGATCTCAATCGTTCTGGCAATATTTTTATCCCAAATTACAGGAATTCTTTCCAACGCAACTTGGCAGTGTGCCGGCAGACGAATTTTATTTAGCGATCAATCGGGTTGAACCCTCGTTAATTCGAGTTGAGGCAGACGAACTCACGTACAACCTGCATGTCATGGTGCGATTTGAAATTGAACTGGACATCATTGAAGGCCGAGTTCAGGTAGAGGATTTACCCGAAATGTGGAACGCCAAAATACAAGAATATTTAGGAGTCACACCACCTAACGATGCGGAAGGTGTACTGCAAGATGTCCATTGGTCATTCGGAGCCTTTGGATATTTCCCAACCTACACATTAGGAAATCTCTATGCGGCCATGCTGTTTCATCAAGCCAAGAAAGATATGGTTGATCTTGAACAGAATATTGGGCAAGGAAATTTTCTGCCCTTAAAAAATTGGTTACATGATCGTGTGTATCGATGGGGCCGACAATATTCAGCCAATGACCTCATTCAGCGTATAACCGGCCAAGCTCTGACACTGGAGCCGTTCATTCAGGATCTGGAAGAAAAATTCGGAAATTTGTATAAATTTCCGACAACATCTTCTCCACAAGCCTCCACATAATCCCTTAAATTATCTGACTTTTTCATCTTGATTCGGTAAATATTCCGACAGCTTGCGTGGGATTCATCTACGCATTTAGCCTCTCCTCAAGATTTATAGGAATTGGTTGCCGAGGAGTTTTCTCATCGAACACCAAACTGAAATCAAATCCCATATTCATTCTTTACAAAAGGAGTTTTGTCCATGGAACAACCACGAAAACGGCTTTCTACTATCCTGTTAGCCATGTGCTTTTCACTTGGTATGTTGTTGCCGGCTACCGGGGCATTTGCCGCCATGAAAGCTGACATCAATTCCGCCAGCGCCACTCAACTGGAAGCCATTACGGGCATCGGCCAGGATACTGCCAAAAATATTTTGGACTACAAAAAAGAGCACGGCAAATTCAAATCCATGGATGAATTAGAAGCCGTCAGCGGAGTTGGCAAAGTACGCTTAGAAGCCTTAAATTCCGCTTTTACCGTAGGAAAAAAGAAATAGAAAAAACACATTCACGGAATAATCACACAATTCTTTACCGTTTCCCTTTCATGCCATGGAAGGGAAACGGAAAGAAGCGCGAAGCAAAACAAGCAAGCCTTTTCTTACTTCTTACTTCCCCTAATATCCCATCGCCTTATTGAAGGTTTTCGTCTGTGCCGCTGAAAGTGTAAAGGACTCCGTCGTTTCCACCCGAGAAGGCACCAACATAATGGTATGAAATGAAATATCCCGAATCGCCAGTTTTTGTTCAGGATTATCTGCCGGGCTTAATTCCACTGCCTCTACTGAACTCATAATCTCGCTGGTATCTTGAGGCCCATAGGTCTCGACTACCGAGCGAATGATGTCCAGAATCTGCTCATTGACCTCATGCCCATTCACCACTTGATCAACCAACTCTATAACCCCCTCTGCATCTCCTGTCACATCAAAATTCTGGATCCGTTCTTTGCGACGCAAGAACAGTAAATCATTATTCACATCCTTACTAAATGCTCCATACGGAAAACGAACAAATTCCCAATGCAACCCTTTGAATCCTTTCCCCAACATTTGCAACTCTGCAAGAAACAACAATTGTTGGAGCTTCACATCACTCATCAAGCCCCCTGAATCTTCAATCGATTCCATCAAATGCAAGGTATAAATCAGTAACGCACGATCACTAGTCACTTCAACGAGTTTTCGCATACATACTCCACATGGTTTTCCGGCCAAGCCATCTCAAAAGAAATGCCTTGACCCAATTAGTATCTTGGGGTTTAATATCTCCTCTTATTTCAAGGAATATCTGGCCATGCCTAAACCCATCAAAGAACTTGAACTGCTCAAACAGCATCTCGCAAAACATAGCCTGAAGCTTACGCATCAGCGAGAACTCATTCTGACCACGTTCCTGAAAATGGAGCATGTCACAGCCGAGCAGTTATATCACATTCTGGCCAAGAAAGACCCCCATATCGGCCTCGCCACAATCTACCGGACCCTCAAGCTCTTTTGCGATACCGGCATGGCACAAGAACGCCATTTCGGCACCCAAACGCAATTCGACAATGTGTCCCACAAAGGCCATCATGATCATTTGATTTGTACGGAGTGCGGGAAAATCGTGGAATTTAACGACTGCCAAATCGAAGACCTACAAGAAGCCGTGGCACGGAAAAACGGCTTTACCATCCAAACCCACAAATTAGAACTCTACGGCCTGTGCGCCACCTGCCAACCAGCCTAGCAGTTCAGTCTCAACCACGCCTGTATCGTGCCATCTCTCAATCTTGCTCCTTCAAGAAGATCTATAGTAAAGTCTCAATTATGAAAATGATTACTCAAATCGTTAGAAAGTTCGGAACTTTCCCTTTCCTTTCAATACTTTCAACTTTTGTCTTGTTGGTTTCTGTGATCATTGGAGTTCCTCAGCTGTATGCCGAGGGCACGGTGGTGGTGTATTCGGGGCGCGCGGAACGATTGATCAAACCCGTTTTAGATCATTTTGAACAAACGACCGGCACGACCGTGCAACTTCTGACCGCCGGGAGCACGGAATTGGTGAACCGATTACGTGCCGAAAAGGCACGAACTCCCGCTGATGTCTTCATCACCAATGAAGCCGGCGCATTGGAGTTGGCGAGAAGTCTTCATTTGCTTCAACCCATTAGGCTACCTGCTGTGGCCACGACCATCCCCAAATATTTTCGTGCCCCGGATAACAGTTGGATCGGGCTTTCTGGACGTATGTGGGTCATTGTCTACAACACCAATATGGTTGACCCATTAACGATTCATTCGCTATTGGATTTGGCCACACCATCTTGGAAAGGAAAGTTGGCCATTCCCACGGCCAATAGTGAATATCTTCAAGCTGGTGCGTCGATGGTGTTAGCTTCCAAAGGGGAACGAACGGCCAACGAATTTTTACAAGGCATTCGTGACAATGCAGGCAATGAAGTCTATGGGAAAAATCGCCAAATTGTGGATGCCGTCGCCAAAGGGAAAGTCAGCGTAGGAATTGTGAATCACTATTATATTTTCCGCCATTTGGCCAAAAACCCCAAGGCCCCGATCGCCCCCTTAATTACTGACCAAGAGGAGGGAGGCATGGGTGCTATTATGAATGTGGCAGGCATTGGCCTCACGGCCTATGCCAAGCATGTGCCTGCGGCACATCAATTGATTGCATTTTTGATATCCCCAACCGGACAAGAAATGTTCGCGCACATCAATAAAGAATATCCGGTGAATCCGACTGTCAAAACCGACCCCAAAATTCCCGCCGCCTCCTCCTTTCGAGCTTCCAGCATTCCTCTCACGCTGTTGGCCGAACTGCGTGATCCCATCATTCAAGAGATCCAGCGACTGGGGCTTCGCTAATCATTGGGCGCCCCTTAATGGTTCGCCATACCCGGCTGACTCCGCTTTCCCTGCTTAGTCTGGGCATCGCTGCATTTCTGACATTTCCTCTTGCATATGTCACCTATTCGGCCTTCACCGGTGACCTTTCTCAAGCTGGTGCTCTTTGGAACACTCGTCTGCCGGAATTATTGACGAACACCATTTCCTTGGCCGTGGGAGTATCATTCACCACATTGACCCTTGGGATTTCCACAGCATGGATTATCACGCGGTACCAGTTTTGGGGGCGGGCCTTTTGGGATTGGGGCTTTGTGTTGCCATTGGCGATTCCTTCCTTTGTGTTGGCATATATCTATACCTATTTGTTAGATACAGCCGGACCGGTTGAGCAAACCTGGCAATGGTTCACCAACTCCGATGCCCGCATTCCTTCTCCCTATAGTTTCACGGGAGCCCTCGTGGTCATGACGTTGAATACCTTTCCCTATGTGTATCTCTTAGCACGGGCAGCGTTTCAAAATTTCAATCTGTCCTTTGAAGAAGCCGCACAAGCGACTGGCGCAACACGCTGGGAGACGTTTTGGCGTGTATCCTTACCCCTCATTCGACCCGCCTTGGTAGCCAGTATGTTTTTGGTCGTGCTCTATGTGGTATCAGATTTTGGCGCCGTCTCGCTTTTGCGTTTTCAAACCTTCACTTATGCCATTTATCAACAAATTACCGGACGATTTGATTACCAATCTGCCGCCCTGCTGAGTCTGCTTTTGGTGGGCTTTGCCCTGGTGTTTTTGTTTTTGGAACGATGGTTTCGCAAGCAAAGCCGATTTTACCAGACCTCCGGGCGTGTCAGAACCGCTACACCGAAACCCTGCTCTATGACACAAAGCCTACTCATTAACCTATCGTTTGGATTGCTATTTATGGCGGCGTTTGGGTTGCCGGTGTTCCTGCTTATTCAATGGACACTGACTGCTTGGACCAACGGTGACGTGGGCACATCTTTTGGAACCTACATTTTCAATAGTGTGTTCCTTTCCGCCAGCGCCGCAACCGCCGCACTGCTCTTGGGCACCCCTCTCGCCTATCTCGCATCTCGTATTCCATCAAAACTCCATGTGGCCTGCTTGCAAGGTGCGTATATTGGCTATGTGCTGCCAGGACCCGTCGCCGCCTTGGCGCTACTCATGTTATTTACGGATGTGATTCCTATTCTGTATGGTACTGTCTTCGTCCTGATTTTGGCCTACCTCATTCATTATCTGCCCGCCGGTCTGCAAGCGATGGAAGCGGCGCTGCAACAAGTGCACCCCAATTTAGAAGAAGCAGCGCGCAACTTAGGCGCCAAAGGCATACGAACGTTCATGCAGGTCACCTTCCCTCTCGTCCGTAAAGGATTTTTTGGTGCATGGCTGCTCATGTTCCTCCTGTGCATGAAAGAATTGCCGGCAACGTTACTCTTACGCCCAATCGGGTTCGATACATTAGCCGTACGCATTTGGTTGGAGGCTAGCGAAGAGCTGTATCAACTCGCAGCTCCACCGGCTTTGCTGATTGTAATTCTGACAATTCCTGCCGTCTTCTTATTATCCAAAAAGAATTGGCAGGCTGGTTAAGCGCTCAGTACAATAACCTGAAACGTGGTAAAGATCTCGTAACCTTGAACTGCGACGAATGAATCCTGTGCCGCCATCCATTGAACAATCTTCACAGACACCAATGTTGGAGTTAGAGAACATTACGTGCGGCTACGAGCCTCATGTCCCCACCGTTCGCGACCTCAGTCTCCAGCTTCAGCCAGGGCATATTCTCTGTCTGTTAGGACCTTCAGGTTGCGGGAAAACGACAACTCTGCGCGCCATCGCTGGCTTTGAACATATTTCCACTGGAGAAATTCGTTTACAAGATCAGGTTTTGTCTTCGGTCTCTATCCATCTGCCCCCTGAACAACGTCGAGTGGGAATGGTGTTCCAAGAATATGCCCTGTTCCCCCATATGTCTGTGACAGACAACGTGGCGTTTGGACTCTATCATTGGCAATCTTCTGATCGGAAATCTCGCGTTCAGACGTTACTGGAATTAGTGGGCCTTCTCGATCTTGCGCATCGCTTTCCCCACGAACTCTCTGGAGGTCAGCAACAACGTGTCGCCATCGCGCGTGCGCTAGCTCCTCAACCTCTTATGCTCTTACTGGATGAACCCTTTAGTAATTTGGATCCAGAGATGACGATAAAAATGCGCAAAGAGCTCTATCGCGTCCTGCGGCAAACACAGACCACAGCCATTTTAGTGACTCATGACCATGAAGAAGCCTTTGCCATGGCCGATGAGGTCGCGGTTATGCAAGACGGAGTGTTAGTGCAATGCGATACGCCTGAGGCAATTTATCAACAGCCTTCGTGTTCGTTCGTCGCAGAATTTATCGGACAGGCCAACACCATTCCCGGTATTATTAAGAATGGTCACATTGAGACAGAAATTGGCAGATTTCCCAATCACTCTCAATTTCAGAACGACAATAGGGTTTTGGTCATGCTTCGGCCCAATGACATTCAATTGACACCCTCTGAATCCGGGCCGGGAACAATCGAAAGTCGGCAATTTCAAGGCTCACATACCCTCTATGCTATTCGATTACAATCCGGACAATTAATTCAATGCTGCATGTTGCCGATTCCCGTGTATAATATAGACACATCCGTGACCATCACTGTTACCACTTCAGATACCATTCTCTTTCCACAACCCACTCTTTCGTAGAGTGAAAGGAGGTTTTCACATGAGATCTCAACACAGCAAACACGGGGTACGCGAATTTCAGATCTGGGCCGGTGTGCTTAGCTTGGTCTTGGGATTTCCATTACTCACCCTCGCAAGCGGATATGGCTATGGGGAAACACATCATGCCTCAGCAAAAACCTCCCCACATGGATCGAGTTCCATGGGACATGGCAAAGGCTATTCTAGCGGCGGAAGCATGCATGAAGGACATGGGTCAAAAGGTGGCACACATGGAAGAAGCCATGGATCACACCAAAGTGCAACTAAATTCATTGATCATATTCTGAAATTCAAAGACGGCATGGCCATTACCGACGATCAGGTGGTCAAGCTTCAAGCAATCAAGACCGATTTCAAAAAAACCAAGATTAGAATGAAGGCCGAGATCCAATTAACGAGTGTCGACCTCCATGAGCTCATGGCGATGACAAAGGATCCCTCAATGAGGTCGAAGCAAAATTAAAAGATCTCTATGCCACACGTGCTGGAATGTACTTCGCATCGGTGAAAGCCAGCCGTGACGCCAAGGCAGTATTGACGGCTGAGCAACGCTCTCGAATGAAAACCGTCCATGATCGCATCAACGCCTATAAAGGCACTGACATGGGAACCAAGGGGCATCCCGGCGGATACACACACCACGGGAAAGAACAGAAAAGTTAACAATCCTATTTGAGTGATTGAATAGTGCGTGAAAAAGGGGGCTATCCAGCCCCCTTTTTTATTTCTCCCC
>QIMB01000453.1 GCA_003233615.1 Nitrospirota bacterium | reverse complement strand
CCGTTTGGCTTGCCACAACCTGGTATTCTTAGTATGCTCGTGGCTAAATATCCTATGGAGGAGTGGAGGAAAGACTGATTCATGGACATGCCGGACAATATTCAAGGGTGCCGGGAAGGCATTGATCGGCTTGATGATGAAATTCTTAAGCTGTTGAATGAACGCTCCCAATATGTCATTCAAGTCGGCCATCTGAAAAAACAACACGATGCTTCGGCGCATCTGCATACTCAAGGCCGGGAAGTCTCGATTGTAGAGCGGCTCATGGCCAACAATTCTGGACCATTTCCCAGCCAGGCAATTCGTCCGGTGTATCGGGAAATCATGTCGGCGTCGCTCTCGTTGGAAGGCACTCAGACGATTGCCTATTTAGGTCCGTCAGCGACGTTTACGCATTTGGCGGCGATGCGGAAGTTTGGAGAATCTGCTGAATACTTGCCTGTGAATAGCATTAAGGATGTGTTCGATGATGTAGAACGTGGGCGCATGCGATTTGGCGTCGTGCCGATTGAAAATTCTACCGAAGGGGTGGTCAATCATACGTTAGATTTGTTTGTGGATTCGTCGCTGTTAATTTATGGCGAAGTGATGTTGGAAATTTCCCATCATTTTTTATCAAAAGCACAAAAAATCGAAGACATTAAAACGGTCTATTCTCATCCGCATGCGATCGCGCAATGTCGGAATTGGTTGGAAACGCATTTGCCATCTGTGTCGATTGTTGAGGAGCTCAGTACCGCCCGGGCGGCTGAGCGCTGCATGAATGATCCAGAGGCTGGAGCCATCGCCTCAGAATTAGCAGCACAATTATACGGGTTAAACATTTTGCGGCCTCGTATTGAGGATAATGTCAATAACTTTACCAGATTTTTGATTCTGTCTCTCCGAGGTGCCGAACGGACGGGTCGAGATAAGACGTCGTTTCTAGTTTCGGCCAAAGATCGCGTCGGAGCGCTCTACGATTTGATCCGTCCTTTCTCGTCTCATGGTATCAATATGACAAAAATTGAATCACGACCTACTCGCCGAAAAGTCTGGGAATATTTGTTTTTCATGGATCTGGAGGGACATCAAGACGATGATCGTGTGAAGAAAGCCTTGGATGAAGTGAGATCCCGGTGCTTGTTTCTGAAAGTCTTGGGCTCTTACCCCATCCACCAGTAACTCTAGGAGTCTGTCGGTCTGAGGAAATCGAGAGCGAAAAAGTGGCTAAGCGGGGACAGATGTTGACGATTTCGCTGGACCATAGCGGAACGATGGTCCAAGAAATCGGCGAAATATGGACCACGTAGACATTGTTGTAGCCGATTTTTCCTAAGTCCAGTAATTCGAATAATTAATTATAGCCTTTGATCATATACATAGCTCAATTAATACAATATTGTAGATATTTATTTTTTCAAATTACTATAGTTTACACAACATTCAGCATAACGGATTGCTTGATATGGCCTTGCATGTACATCCGACTATTTCCTCGCTGAAAGCCTATTCCCCAGGCAAACCCATTGTGGAGTTAGAACGGGAGCTTGGAATTCGCGAAGCTATTAAGCTGGCTTCGAATGAAAATCCGTGGGGACCATCTCCGAAAGCCCTTCAGGTGCTTGAGCACGCATCAGCGTCGCTTCATCGATACCCTGATGGTGGAGCCCATGATTTACGGCAGGCCTTAGCGAATAAATGGCAGGTGCCCAATGAACAAATTCTCGTAGGCAATGGATCCGATGAAATTATTAGCCTGCTCATTAAAACCTTCCTGGCTCCAGGCGATGAAGCGGTGATGGCTGATCTGACCTTTGTGATGTATCGCTTGTCGGTGTTGGGTGGGCATGGGGTGCCGGTCGAAGTGCCCTTGAAGAATTGGACGCATGATTTGTCCGCCATGATTGATGCGGTAACTGATCGGACTCGGCTCTTCTTTATCTGTAATCCCAATAACCCAACGGGTACTATGTTGACCGGGCAAGAGATTGAGTCGGTGCTCGCACGACTGCCTAATCATGTTATTGTGGTGTGTGATGAAGCGTACTATGAATACGTGCGTGATGCCGCCTATCCGGATAGTGTGCGCTATGTTCGAGATGGTCGCCCGGTTGTGGTGTTGCGGACATTTTCGAAGATCTATGGCCTAGCCGGTTTGCGTGTGGGGTATGGAATCACCACGACCGAGATTGCAGGATTTGTGAATCGTGTGCGTCCGCCATTTAATGTGAATAGCTTGGCTCAGGAAGCCGCTCGTGCTGCGCTGTTAGATGATGAACATGTGGCGAAAAGTCGTGCGATGAATGAAGCAGAAATGGCGTTTGTAGAAGAAGGTTTGACAGCGATGGGATTCACCACGATTCCATCTCAAGCTAATTTTATATATTTTGATGTGGGCATGGATGGTGTAGCCGTATATGAGGCGTTGCTACGGCAAGGGGTCATCGTGCGCCATATCCGTGGATCGATGATTCGCGTGACCATCGGGCAACCTACGGAAAACCGTCGGTTCTTGGAAGCATTAAAGCACGTGTTGCCGACTCTGTCACAACCCGCACAAGTTTGAGAAGCATATGATTATCGTGTTGAAACCTGAGGTCACGGAACAAGATATCGAACATTTGGTGGATCGTCTCCGTTCGTTAGGCTTGAAATCACACATTATGAAAGGTGAGGAGCGCACGGTTGTTGGTGTTATCGGGGATGAGAGGATATTGCAAGGCCAGCCACTGAGTGTGTTTCCTGGTGTTGAAAGTGTGACGCCGATTTTGGCTCCGTGGAAGTTAGTGAGTCGAGAGTTTCAGCCGCATGATTCGGTGATTGATGTCGCTGGCGTTCTAATCGGGGGGCCTAAGATTACGGTGATGGCTGGCCCCTGTGCAGTGGAGAAATTAGAGGTTACAGTCGGGATTGCGAAAGAGGTGGTCAAATCGGGTGCGACGATTCTGAGGGGTGGCGCCTACAAGCCCAGATCTTCGCCCTATTCGTTTCAGGGGTTGGGCCAGGAAGGATTGAGTTTCCTTGCTGAAGCCCGCAAGCAAACGGGATTGCCGGTTGTGAGTGAAATTCTCGATGCGCGGGATTTGGAGCATTTTTTAGAGCATGCGGATATCATTCAGATTGGCGCACGCAACATGCAGAATTTTGAATTACTCAAAGAAGTGGGAGCCTATGACAAGCCGGTCTTGTTAAAACGTGGGATGTCCGCCACCATCAAGGAATTCTTGTTGTCGGCGGAATACATTATGTCCCGTGGCAATCGCAATGTGATGTTGTGTGAACGTGGGATTCGAACGTTTGAGACACAGTATCGCAATACGTTGGATCTTGCTGCCGTGCCGACGTTGAAGGAGATGTCGCATTTGCCTGTCATTGTGGATCCGAGCCATGCCACAGGCAATTGGAAGCTGGTGGCCCCGATGGCCAAGGCGGCTATTGCGGCCGGTGCCGATGGTTTATTGATCGAAGTCCATTCCAACCCAGAATGTGCCTTGTGCGATGGAGAAGAATCGCTGAAGCCCGATCGGTTTCAAGCCTTAATGGATGATCTTAAAAAGATCGCACAGGCTGTTGGTCGCGAGCTCTGAATAATTCCCCACCTGTTTTCAATTTTCTTATTTTTTTCTCATGACTGGTTCCACTTCAGACTATGTGTTTCAGCAAGTGACCATTATCGGGGTGGGTCTGTTGGGAGGATCCCTCGGTCTTGTCTTGAAAGAACGAGGAGTAGCCAAAACCGTTGTTGGGATTGGTCGACGACGGTCTAATCTTGAATTAGCGGTGCAGCTTGGAGCCATTGACCATTTTGCGTCAGAACCCAAAGACGCGATCAGAGACTCCGATTTCATTGTGTTAGCTACGCCGGTTGATACATATGACTCGCAAGTACAAGACTGGGGACAGTCTGTGCCATCGGGTGCCATTGTGAGTGATGTGGGCAGCGTCAAGGGTCAGTTAGTCTTTGATATAGAAGCAGCTCTTCCATCAAACGCATATTTTGTTGGAGCACATCCGATTGCTGGAAAAGAAAAATCAGGAGTCGCCCATGCTACGTCTACCCTTTTTGATGGGGCACGTTGCATTGTCACACCGACTCCTCACACCAACGCCAAGGCTTTGGCAAAAGTACGTGGTGTCTGGGAAAAGGCAGGATCTGAAGTGGTGTCGATGGATCCCATGGTTCATGATTGGGTGTTAGGGGCTGTCAGCCATCTTCCGCACATTGCGGCATTCTCCCTCATGCATGCGTTGCAAGATTTGCAAGCGCAAACGCCTGAGGCTTTGAACTTGTTGGGTTTCTCTGGTGGAGGGTTGCGTGATACGACGCGTATTGCGGCGAGTTCCCCTGAAATGTGGCGGGATATTTGTTTAGCCAATCGCGAAAACCTGGTGAAGATGATTGATCAGTACATCATCCGGCTTCATGCGTTTAAACAACTGTTGAATGATCAGGATGGGGCTGGCTTGGCACACACGATTGAACAAGCCAAAACATTACGAGAAGGGTTACCATGAGTCAGCTGTCGATTGCGCCGGCGATACGACCGCTTCGTGGGACGATAACGGTTCCTGGCGATAAATCCATTACGCATCGGGCTTTTATCCTGGGAGCGTTGGCTCAAGGCCGCACTCGTATCACAGGATTTTCCCGGGGCGAAGATTGTTTGAATACACTTGGTGTGGTTCGAGCATTAGGCATCGATGTTCAAGAAATCCCTGAAGGGTTAGAAGTGACTGGTAAGGGTCTGTGGGGATTAACCGAACCCACCAATGTTCTCGATTGTGGTAATTCAGGTACAGGGCTCAGGCTATTAGCCGGAGTGTTGGCCGGACAACAGTTTTTCTCGACTCTCACTGGTGATGCCTCGTTGAGAAGCCGGCCTATGGGTCGGATTGTGAAGCCTTTGCGACACATGGGCGCGGATATCAATGGTAGGCGCGGTGGAGATTTAGCGCCATTGGCTGTTCAGGGAAAAGCGCTACATTCAGTGAACTATGCGTCTCCAGTTGCCAGTGCACAGATTAAATCCTGTGTGCTATTTGCTGGACTCTTTGCCGAAGGCACGACTACCGTCAACGAACCTCTCAAATCCCGGGATCACACTGAGCGCATGTTGAGGTATTTGGGAGTGCCATTGCGAGTTGAGGGTTGTACTGTTCACATTGATGGACGGCAGCCCTTTGAGGCTATGCCCCTCTCTGTGCCTGGCGATATTTCGGCAGCAGCGTTTTTTCTTGTGGCAGCCTCTATTGTTCCAGATTCGGAAGTCTTCCTCAACGGAATTGGCTTGAATCCTGAGCGCACAGGAATTGTAGATGTCTTGCTCATGATGGGTGCAGACATTGCAATTCTCAATGAACGGGAGGAGTCTGGCGAGCCGGTGGGTGATCTGCGTGTGCGAGCCACTCGATTGACAGGGACGACGATAGGGGCTGAGTTGATTCCCAAGACCATTGATGAACTTCCTATTCTCTGTGTAGCTGCAGCGTTAGCGGACGGCGAAACTCGTATTTCCGGAGCTCAGGAATTGCGTGTGAAAGAGACGGATCGTATTCATGCCATGGCGGTGGAATTGGCCAGCATCGGAGTGTCAGTAGAAGAACAGCCGGATGGCCTGGTGATTCAAGGGGGGGGCGTATTGCAAGGAGCGCGATGCCAAAGCTACGGAGATCATCGCGTGGTCATGTCCCTGGCCATTGCTGGCTTAGTGGCCAAGGAACCCATCGTGATTGAGGATGTCGAGTGCGTCGAAACCTCATTTCCAGATTTTCATAGTAAACTATTGGATTTATTGACAAATTCTAAGTGACGTTTATAATAGGTTTCAGATTTTTTTCATGAGGAGAAGAGGGCCGTTTTATCCCGTCGATTAGTCATTGCCATTGACGGTCCAGCCGGTGTTGGGAAAAGTACGGTTTCCAAATGCTTGGCAGATCGTCTTCACTATGGCTACCTTGATACTGGGGCTCTCTATCGAGCCCTTGCCTGGAAAGTTCAGCAAGAACACATTGCCCCGGACAATCTTGTTGACATTGAAGCACTTCTATGTCGCACGAGTCTTCAGTTGACAGCCGCCGACAATGGTTTTGTGATGACGATTGATGGTCAGCCAGTTGTGCAAGAAGAGCTTCGGACTTCTTCTGTGACTCAATTAGCGTCTTCGATTGCGATAGTCCCGATGGTACGAGACTGGTTGCTTCCGGTTCAGCAAAAAGTTGGAAACGTCGGTGGCGTGGTTGCTGAAGGGCGAGATATGGGGACGCGGGTGTTTCCAAATGCAGATATCAAATTTTTTTTGGACGCCGATGTGAATGTGCGTGCTCGTCGACGTCAACAGGAGCTTGCTGAAAAAGGCATACAGATTGATCTTGATACAGTACGCGACGAGATGGTTCTGCGAGATACCCGTGACCGAAATAGAGCCACTGATCCCTTGCGCCCTGCACCGCACGCGATCATGATCGAGACCTCGCAACAGTCTCTTGACGAAGTCATTGGTCACATGATGGGTATGATTGTGGATCGTTTGTGAGTGGAGTAATCTATTGGGGGCTCTGGCTTCTGTTTAGAGTGCTGGGATGGATTTTTCTTCGTTTCAGAATTGATGGCGGGCAGTGTATTCCCAAAACCGGTGGGGTGATTGTTGCTGCCAATCATGCCAGCTATTTGGATATTCCTTTATTGGGCTGTGCTATCAGACGAAGAGTGGTATTCTTGGGGAGGGCGAACTTATTCCCTAACCGATATTTGGGTTGGGCGTTGCAAAGTTTGGGTTGGATTCCGTTGAAGACGAATCGGCTGGATCGCAAAGCCTTTGGCATGGCGCTGGACCACTTGAAATCTGGCACACCCGTAGTGATTTTCCCTGAGGGGACTCGAACTGAAGACGGACGCTTGCAATTTGGAAGACCTGGCATAGGGTATTTAGTGAAAGAATCACAAAGTCAGGTGATTCCTGCGTATATTTCTGGTACCTTTAAGGTACTGCCCATGAAGGCCAAGTGGCCGAGGCTGTTTCCTGTGTCTGTTTCTTTTGGGAAGTCGATATGTTTTCCTACACGTGACGCGACAACTATGAAACAGGCGTATGAACAGATTGGCCAAACAGTTATGGAGCATGTTGCCCGCGTTGGAGGCACATCTTCTCCGTACCAGGGCAAATCATACGAGAGAACACGGTCAACATGACTGATGTTCCCATTATTCACCATTAACCCGTGTCTGTATCGTTGGAGGTATGAAGTCGAATGAATACGCTTACCACAGAACCTGAAAAGATGGATCGAGAAACGCTCGCTGCGTTGTATGATGAAACATTTAAGAATATTGAAGAGGGAACCATTACCGAAGGGCGAGTCATTGATATTCAGCGCGATCGTATAGTGGTAGATATTGGATACAAGTCAGAAGGCATGATCCCTGTTGATCAATTTTCCCAAGAGGAACTGGAGACATTGGCGATCAATGATCCGGTGCAGGTGTATATTGAGCAATGTGAGGATACTGACGGGAATTTGATGCTTTCCAAAGAGAAAGCCGACAAAATGAAAGTGTGGGAGGACTTGGAAGTTGCTCATAATGAGGAGCGGCAGGTTGAAGGCAAAGTTATTTCTCGCATCAAAGGTGGCATGATTGTCGATATTGGCGTCAAAGCCTTCTTGCCTGGCTCACAAATCGATTTGACTCCGGTACGAGACTTGGATGGTCTTGTCGGAAAGACGTTCGATTTTAAGATCATTAAGATTAATCATCGTCGAGGCAATGTGGTGGTCTCACGTCGAGCCCTCTTGGAGGAAACACGTGACAAGCGACGGCAATCAACATTATCGACATTGTCGGAGGGTCAGCTCATCGAAGGAACCGTAAAGAATATCACGGACTATGGCGCGTTTCTCGACTTGGGTGGAATTGATGGGCTCTTGCATATTACCGATATTTCCTGGGGTCGCGTCGGGCATCCTTCCGATATATTCTCTATTGGCGATAAGGTGCAAGTCTTGGTCTTAAAATACGATCGGGAAACTGGTCGGATTTCGTTGGGGGTCAAACAAAAATCTGCTGATCCTTGGACGAAGGTTGAAGAAAAATACCCAGCACGCAGTCGAGTCCAAGGCAAAGTGGTCAGCTTGACGGATTATGGAGCATTTGTAGAGCTTGAGCCGGGAGTCGAAGGGTTAGTCCATGTCTCTGAAATGTCGTGGACCCATGAAGTGCGACATCCATCGAAAGTTGTCTCAATCGGTGAGGCCATTGAAGCGCAAGTCCTTCATGTTGATCAACATAGCCGGAAAATTTCGTTGGGAATGAAGCAAATTGCTCCCAATCCGTGGGACATTATTGAGGAAAAATATCCTGAAGGGACTCAAATCGAAGGGAAAGTGAAGAGTGTGACAGATTTTGGAGCCTTCGTAGGGTTGGATGAAGGCGTAGACGGGTTAATCCATATTTCGGACATGTCTTGGATTAAGCACATTAAGCATCCTTCAGAACTGTTCAAAAAAGGACAGTCTGTGAATGCAGTGATTCTGAAAATTGATAAAGACAAAGAGCGATTGTCTTTGGGCTATAAGCAATTGATTGCTGATCCTTGGGTCAGTGACATTCCTTTACGATACCATGTCGGTGAACAAGCGACAGGTCATGTGTCCAAGGTTGCTGATTTCGGTGTGTTTATTGAGTTAGAAGGCGGAGTGGAAGGTTTGATTCACGTCAGTGAAATCGGGCCAGACATGCAAGATGGTCTGGAAGAAAAATTCGCCGTCGGGCAGGAAGTTGTTGCGAAGATTGTCAAGGTTGACTGTGAAGATCGAAAAATTGCGCTCAGTCTTTGTGAGCACTTAAAAGATGTGGAACAAAACGAAGTGGAGCAATTCAATAGTAGTCAGGGAACTATTGATCACAGTTTAGGTCGCATGGCGCAGACGTCTGAGGAAGCAAAAGGAGACGAACCGGAATCCAATGGCTGAGGCGTTGACTCACGATTCTTACGAAGGCGATTTTTCTCATGAATAACGGGTATCCTCGCTGGAAACGGATGTTCTGGATGCTCATGTCAGGCTTGGTCCTGTTCATGGTCGGGAAGGCTATCCTGCCTGAGCTCTTGGTGGCAGGAACAGAAGGTGTCGCCATCGTTCGAGTTGAAGGACCCATTCTTGATTCTTCACAAACAGTTCGAGAACTCGAAGCCTTTGCTGCCGACCCATTGGTTAAAGCCATTGTAGTGAGAATTGATAGTCCTGGAGGCGGGGTCGCGGCATCGCAGGAAATTTATAATGCGGTAAAGCGGGTCAGACAAGAACAGAACAAAACGGTTGTGGCTTCGATGGGAACTGTTGCCGCATCTGGGGGGTATTACATTGCGGTGGCCACTGATCGAATTCTGGCAAATCCTGGTACGTTAACCGGGAGTATTGGTGTTATTATGCAGATGGCCAATTTTCAGGAATTATTAGAGAAAATTGGTGTGAAAAGTGTGGTGGTTAAAACTGGAAAGTTTAAAGATCTGGGATCGCCGTTTCGTCCGATGGGAGAAGAAGATCGACAATTGTTGGAATCAGTGATGAATGATACCCTGAGTCAGTTTATTGAAGCGGTTGCAGAGGGACGGTCGATGGAATATACAGAAGTTGAGCAACTGGCTGATGGACGAATCTTTACTGGTCGACAAGCTAAATCAGTGTTGTTGATTGATGAGATCGGTGATTTACATGATGCCATACAGTTAGCAGGCGAATTGAGCGGAATTGAAGGTACTCCTCGAGTGTTGGAGACTACGAAACCTTTTTCATTTCGAGCATTTCTTGAAAGTGCTTTTTTAGGCGATATCCGTGCGTTGGCGCCTTCTCGGTTTTCGGCTCCTTTGCTCTATCTATGGATGGTGTAGTTCAGGTTAAGGAGGGTTGGATGACAAAAGCGGATCTCATCGAGAAGTTGGCGGAAAAGGCTCCCCAATTAAGTCGACGACAGGCCGAATTGGTGGTCAACACCATTTTTGATTCAATCCGCGATTCATTGAAGCGTGGGGAAAAAACCGAAATTCGAGGTTTCGGAAGTTTTCGTCTTCGTCATCGACAAACGAAAGAAGGACGTAATCCTAAAACAGGAGAGTCTGTTTCGGTTCCCGAAAAACGTATGCCATTTTTTAAAGCGGGAAAAGAAATTAAAGAATTACTCAATCCCGAAGCAAAGCCAGTGTCGTAACCTATGTCTACTGCTGACCCATCTTCGACCGTTCAAGATGTTTCTTGGACAAACGAAGCGCAAACTCGACTAGAGCGTGCCCCAAGTTTTTTAAGGGGAATGGTTCGTCGTTTAGCAGAAAAAAAAGCCAAAGAGCTTGGGTATGCTGAGATTACGGTTGATATTCTCGATCAGTTCAAACAGCAAATGATGGGCCAAATGGGTGGTGAAGCCGGAATGACTCAGGCCGTTGAAGATATGGCGGCCGGCAAGCTCCCTTGGACCGCCGAGGCCCGAAAGCGACTTGAGTCCATCCCCGAGTTTATGAGGGGCATGATTGCCAATATTGCGGAAGATGTGGCCAGGGAACGGGGTCATATGGAAGTCAATGTCGAGTTGTTTGAAAAGGTCGAAGCTTTAGGAGATTTACAAGAACACGCGGGTTCCTCATTAGAATGGACAGAGGAAGCATTAGTGTTGTTACAACAAAAAATTCAAAGTTCCCCACCTATGGCGATAGAATTCGTATCAGACATGTTGAAGCATGATGCCGAGGATCTTGCGCGTGAGCAGGGGATGACCTGCATTGATGCAGAATCCTTAACTCGTCTTTGGAATGCCCCGCAATCACAAGTTGCCTGGTCTGACGATGCGTGGAAGCGTCTTCAGACCTCTCCAGATTTTGTGCGGAGCGGGATTCGGAAAGCTGCCGAGCGTCGGGCACGGAAGCTCGGGTTACAAGAAATTGATTCGGAGCATCTGACGGTTTTTCGAAATGAAGCCATGATGAAAGCGGTGAAACGAATTCGAGCTTTTGGGTATAAGGAACTGACGTTCGATGCGTTTGATGATGCACTGGGCAAAGTCAAGCGCTTAAAGGGCAATGAGCAAGCTGAACACCGTTTAGAGGAAATACGAGACTATATGAAGACTAAGCCTGATGTCGGGTTACTTGGAGATGAACTCATGGGACGCTTCCGTAGCTATTTAAAAGGAGAGGGTAAGTTATAAGGTACAATGCTCTCTGCCCATTGATCTTGTACGATCCTCAGTGTTTTTTCTTTTTTCCTTCCTG
>QIMB01000426.1 GCA_003233615.1 Nitrospirota bacterium | reverse complement strand
GAATTCGCCATTTGTTCCGTGTCTTCGGTACAACGCATGTCAGCCACTTTTTCCATGGTGTGATGGACATTTGCTTCCTACGCCTGCTGACTGGCCTCTTGGTCGGACGCTCGAATGAATACGCAAGCCTTGTTTGAGCCCTTCGGCAAGGCTCAGGACAGGCTCCGCGAGTTTGCCTGCCCTCCTAAGGTTCGCGTCCGTCCTATCTTGATGAGGTCGAACTGGGCGTCAATGGTTTTGTTCACTTTTGCCGAAACAAAAGTGAATCGCCTGCCGGGGCGAAACCCGGCAACATCAAAAATCACTTAGACATTGTCCTGGACAAACGAGCAAGATCGGCTCCACCAATCGTCAGTTTGTTTGAAAGATCCAAGATGGATTCCCAATAAAAAATGTTGGGAATGACGACATAAGAGATTTGAGCGTTAGTACAAATTATCTACCATCACAGAACGCCATGGAAAGTGAATTGGACAATTCCCTCTCTTCCCATTTTTCGACGCCTTCCCCCTAACCCTTTATAATCTTTCACCCTGACGGTTTGACCCTTTAAAATTCTTTTGATAGGGTTTACCACGACTTTCTGGCCTTCTTTTGACTTCTTTTTGCTCTCCTGTGGACATTCACGCGTATTTAGATCAGCAGCGTCAACGAGTTGATCGTTTTTTGGAGCAGAGCCTCCCCGATACACTTGGTGATCCCCAAAAACTCTACGAATCTATGCGATATAGCCTCTTAGGTGGCGGGAAACGGGTGCGTCCCATTTTAACAATCGCCGCGGCGCAAGCATTGGGATATGACGATGATGTTGCCATTTGCTGCCTCGCTGGAATTTGTCCATACCTATTCGTTGATTCATGATGATCTGCCCGCTATGGATGATGATGATTATCGCCGTGGTCGACTCACCAATCATAAGGTGTATGGGGATGGAATGGCGATTCTTGCCGGAGATGCGTTGCTCACGATGGCATTTGAATTATGTTGCCACCATGCAGATCACAATGGTGTAACGGCTAATCAACAATTACACATCGTTCGTGAATTGTCCTATGGCTCAGGACATCAAGGCATGGTTGGCGGGCAGGTCATGGATATCCAAGCCGAAAACCGAGAGGTCGAGCTTGCACATCTTCAAAAGATCCATTCCCATAAGACAGGACAATTGATTCGGGCATCGGTTCGTATTGGCGGTATCATTGGTGGGGCCTCTTCCATACAATTGGAATCCCTGACCGGCTATGCTGAGGACATTGGCTTAGCCTTTCAAATCGCCGATGATGTGTTGAATATGGTCGGCACGCGTGAGGAATTGGGGAAGGATGCAGGAACGGATGAACAACGAGGGAAAAAAACCTATCCATCGTTTTTTGGCATTGATGGGGCTCGGCAATTGGGGAAAGAATGTGTCGAACGGGCTGTCAAGCGACTCGAGTCTTTTGACCATCAAGCCGATCCCCTGCGACACATCGCAACCTATATAATAGAGCGCCGAAGTTGAATGGCGCGACGCTGTTCTCTCAATTCTCGATGATCCATCAGTCATGGTCTTTCTCTGATTGACTAGTGGTCTTCTGCGAGTTTTTTTTAAAGCCATACACTGTTCCTCTGGTATCTGCTTTCTCATTATTCTGCGCGCCAGCCCTGCATTCTTATGAAAGTTCTTATTACCGGGTCTTCTGGATTTATTGGAGCGGCAGTGACACGCGCCGTTATCGCCAAAGGCGATGACGTGAGGGTGCTCGTTCGTCCGGACAGCAATCGACGGAATCTTGAGGGATTGCCTGTTGAAATCGTCGAAGGTGATTTGCAAGATCCCGCGTCCCTCAAAAAAGCTGTACTCGGCTGCCAGGGCCTCTATCATGTCGCGGCCCATTATGCGTTGTGGGCTCAAGATCCTACGACGTTTTATACGGTGAATGTTGAAGGCACGAAACACCTTTTTCGTGCAGCCGAGCAGGAAGGCGTGACACGTATTGTGTACACGAGTACCATTGGGGCGATTGGGTTGCCGAGGGATGGAGGGTTAGGTCATGAAGAATTATTTCCTGCTGAACACGAACTTTCCGGGGATTATAAACGATCGAAGTTTTTAGCTGAGCAAGCAGTGCTGAAAATGGCACAACAGGGATTGCCAGTGGTGATTGTCAACCCAACGGCTCCGGTGGGGAAAAGAGATGTGAAGCCAACGCCAACAGGGCAAATCATTGTGGATTTCATGAAGGGCCGGATGTTTGCCTACATTGAAACGGGGATGAACTTAATCGATGTTGATGATGTAGCTCTGGGACATGTCCGAGCCATGGAGCGCGGTCGGATTGGTGAGCGATACATTCTGGGGAATCAGAATCTTATGCTCAAAGAGATTTGTCAGATGCTGAGTCCATTGACGGGTGTTCCTGCGCCACGCATTCAATTACCCTGGAAGTGGATTGTGCCTCTTGCCCATGTCAATACCTGGATTGCCAACCATGTGACCCACAAGACACCTCGAATTCCTTTAGAGGGAGTGCGTATGGCGAAGTATCGAATGCATTATGACTGTACGAAAGCTCGAAAAGAACTTGATCTTCCACAGTCACCAGTGGAAACGGCCCTGAAAAAGGCGGTACAGTGGTTTCGCGAGTACGGATACGCCTGAGTAGTAAGAGGGAGAAGGCCAGAAAAAAAAGAGCTATGCCTTTTCGTGCTCTCTTGCCAATACGTCCACGTGCGGCCCTATGCTTGTGTGTTTCTTGACGGACCCTTGGTAGACTCCATCTCCACTGTTCCCTCTTTTAGAGATTCTTTCTCGCTCTTCATGTCTCGTATTTCAGCTACTGAGTGGCTCTTGTTTTTGTGCGTCTGCATGCGAAAATGAGAATTATGGTTTCACAAACCTTAAAATAGGGACACAAGATTGAACCCTGCGAGCTACTATTACTTGAGGCCGAAGACAGAGGTCGGTATGATGAATGTATGAAAGGATTTCTTATTCGATGCGGGATTACGGGGTTGGCTGTCTTATTGGCAAGCCAAATCATTCCCGGCATCGAAATCATAAGTTTCGGCTCAGGTGTTACGGCGATCATTATATTGTCGTTTTTAAACGCCATTATTCGTCCCGTCCTTTACTTGTTATCAGCTCCGTTCATTTTTGTGACGTTGGGATTTTTCATGGTGCTGATCAATGCCTTTATACTCTATCTGGTAAGCGGGATAGTGAAAGGATTCATCGTCTCCGGGTTTTGGCCGGCAGTGGGTGGAGCAATTCTCATTAGTATCGTGAGTGGCATACTCAATATGTGGATTTCGGAACAAGGCCGCATCGAGATGGTGACTCGTTCACCAAGCGGGCGAAAAATTCGACACATCAACTAGCACAGGAAAAGGGAGAACGGCAGAGTACCGACAGAGAAAGAAAAAGAGGCCTACCGATTCGGCATCTTTTGCTTCTCCCTTTTTGCTTCTGTCTTCTTGTACTGATCAGTCTAATCTTGGACAGGCTCCTCAGAGGAGTCATACTCATTTTCTCATACATGAATCCAATCGTTATAATGGTGATAGAGAGGAATCCTATGCATGGCCAAATATCTTGAACCGACTTTGCCCACCAAGCAGCAAAGTACCCTTCAAAAAATATTGACCTCTGCCGTGAATGAAGTCGGCATGGAGGCCGCCTTGGTTGCCATCATGGCCCAAGATGGTGGGCCCCTCACTGAACAAGTCTCCCGCGGGTTTTCGCCTCGAGAAATTCGAGCGATTCTCAGAGCCTTATCGTTAGAAGAACTCAAAAGTGTGAGTCCGAAAAATTCGAATGAAGGGACGGATTTAAATAATGTCCTTCGGCTGCGCATGGTGACGCCCGGGACAAAAGTGGTGTTGGCACTTCCACTGAAATTTGGTGGACGGGTCTATGGCACCCTGATCCTGGCCAGACGGGAAAATGTGGCTCTCACGAAACGTGAAAAAACGACGCTCTCGACTAATGTCAACTTTATTACTGGAGAGTTAAAAAAGGCTGGACTGTTTGGCTCGTCGTTAATATTGGGAAATCCTGTTGTTGCGAACGAACCAGTGAGTCTCCCGGGAAGCGAAGGCCAAGTGGCTGTAGCTCGGACGTATACCAATGAACAGGTGCAAGAACGCATTGCCACTATTTTGGCAGAAATCAATGGTGGCATGTCGTTTGATCGCGGATGGGTGACCATTTATGACCCGCTACTGGCGTCATTAGAAATCCTTGGTGTCCTTGGCACACAAAAACGCGATCTGGGCCCAGGGCAACAACTGTCGCTGGATGATTCGGCATCTGGCTGGTCTGTCCGTCATCGAAAGGCTCGGAGTGATAATAATTTGGCGTCTACTCAAGGGCGGTTCCATGACTATAAACAATTGTACAAGGATAAATTTTGCTCCACGATTGTCGTCCCGTTTTTTGTCAGAGGTCGAGTGGCAGGCACACTCACCTTGGCGTCGAAAAACCCTAACCAGTTTGACCACAATGGCAGTGATCTCAAAAATCTTGAAGCCGTCACGGCCAAACTCGTGAAATTGTTTGAGGACCCTTCCTGTCATCTCTCAGTGATGGAGCCAGCCCCTGTTCAGTCTGATCACGTGGCGACCAAAGATGGACAAGCCGTTCCGGTTCCCCTTCAAGAAGGGGTGGATGTGCGCAAGGAAGAACGGCGAGCTGCACTTCAGGAAGTAAGTTCCTTCCTCGCAACGGAGATTCGAGAGCCCATCGGGTTTATTCGAGCTCAGCTGGAAGAAATTACCACAGACTCGGAACTGGACTTTGATTCTCAAACACGTGTGGAAAATGCCATGCGTGATATGATTCGTATGGAAACGATGCTGAATGAGATTCTAGATTTTGCCAGGCCATTAGAACTCGATCGAAAAATGTGCCGTGTCCAAGACTTGTTAGATGAGGCGTTTTCCTTGGTCTCCACTGATTTGCGGGTCAATCGCATTGATGTCGTCAAAAAAATCCCTGCTCGTTTGGCTCAAGTACGTTGGGATGAAGGCAAAATGCGGCACGTCTTCCTCTGTATATTTAAAAATGCCATTGAAGCAATGTCTCCCGGTGGGCATTTACGAGTTGAGGTCATGTTGACTCGGGCACGAAAACCCGAACTCCAAATTGTGATTGCTAACGATGGGGTGCCTATTCCAGCAGAACTTGTCGATAAGGTATTTGAGCCCTACTTCACGACCAAACGCTCAGGAACCGGCTTAGGCCTTGCCACGGTGAAAAAAGTTGTGGAAGAACACCAAGGGCATATTGGCATCGCAAGCGAGCCAGGTAAGGGAACGACCCTTACAATTTTGATGCCAGTTCCGAAACCCAGAACGCCTTATCGCTCTAGCCGGCCTGTTCGCCGTACAAGTGGGAGTGCGTCTAAGAACAAAAAAACAGATTCTTAGCCATTTTTGCCTACAGGCTTGACACCACCGCCTAATCGACCTAAGATCCTCGATCTTCTATTGAACGTTAAAGCTCACATGAATAAACTGTGACCATTTTCTATTGTTAACCCGTTATAACTAACAAAGGAGCGGTCTTATGAAAGCGATTGGAATTATTCTTGGAACGGTAGGCGCGAGCTGCTTTGCCCTATCAGTGGCGTTGGCCAATCCAGGTATGCTCCCTCAGCATCCCGGATATCCAGCGAAAGGGAAGTCACCCGTAACCGGTCAATCGACGGCGAATGACCCTGGTCAAAGCAATGCAGTTGGAATGGGAACACTTCAGGCCTCTCAAGGACATGGGACCAAGGCGGCCGTGAATGATACAAGTGATTCCAATCGTGCTCGGATTCAAAAATCCATGGGTGCCGGCCGTTTGCCACAAACTGATACCATGAATACAGTGCCCATCAATCCTGCTGGGGCAACGTCAACGGTTATCAACTAAGAAATTCGTTTTTCAAAGCTGGAAGAAAAAAGGGTGCCAACAATGGCACCCTTTTTTTGTCTTTTTTCATCATAGAGCCCACATCCGGACAACACATACCTTGAATCGTATTCAGACCGAACTTGCCAGTTTAATAAAGAAAAAAATCCTGTCTGATGGTCCTATGACGTTTCGAGACTTTATGTCTGCCGCACTTTTTCATGAGACGCACGGCTTTTATACTCAGGCCCCTTCTATTGGCAGCCCTACTGGACCCTTTGACACGAACGCGAAATTTACAGCATTTGGGTTTGCGGTGGCTCAGGCCATTTCTCAGGCCGCCCAGCATATCAGTGGCCCGCCTCGGGTCTTAGAGCTCGGGGGAGGAACAGGCCAATTGGGAGCATGTATCATGTCATTCCTCACAATCCCTCACGAATATATGGTTCTTGAAACCAGCCAAGGATTACGAAAAATTCAGGCTGAACAGGGGTTGCTAACTGTGGAGACGCTGAAGGGACTGGAACCTGCTGCGTCGATCGTGTTTGGAAATGAAGTGTTAGATGCCTTGCCGGTCCATCGAGTGATGGGATTGGCAGACAATGAAGTCTGTGAATTATTTGTCGACGTGGATGAAAAAGGCGAATTGTGTGAGCAACCTGGTGATCTATCGACTCCACAGTTACTTCAGCGTTTGCAAGACGAACATATTCACCTTGGACGCGGACACGTAGCCGAGTTGTGCTTGGAAATAGAGCCTTTTCTTCAAGAACTGATACGGGTTGTCCGTCCAGGCTATATCATTTTTGTGGACTATGGTGACAAGGCATCAAATATCTATTCATATCGGCATCGCAATGGGACATTGCGTTGTTATTACCAACAACAACACATTCATGACTCATTTTTTGCAATTGGGGAACAAGATATGACTGCAGATGTGGATTTTACAGCAGTTGTGTCTAAGGCAACAGCATTAGGACTAGAGCTGGCTGGTTGGACATCGCAGGGGACTTGGCTCACCAATCTCGGCATTCAACAGTATGTCGGCACCGGTAGGGATTCGCTATCCAGACAGCGAGAAGTTGACCTACTAACTGGAAAGGCGAGTTTGGGCAGCACCTTTGATGTTCTGATGTTTAAAACTCACGGGCTACCTGATGGTCCTGGTCTTCACCCCTAGGAAAACATGAGCGGGCCTTGTCAAAATTCAAGCAGGACTGACAGATTTCACCACATTTTTTTACATTGGTTGTGTGTTAGTGAGAAAATTTCACCTGCTCAACGGTGTTTCTCTCAATATGTCATGATACATCCTATTTTTTATCTCCTTGCAACCCACAAAATGCATGTCTCCCCTTTTTTTTTCCTACAAAATGTTGTAGACTCCGAAAATTCATTTAAGTAATTCGTGCTCTCTCTTCATTTTCTGCATTCATACACATCCCATTCATCAGTTGTTTGTGATTACCGACGAGTATTGTGGCATGCATGATGCATTCATCTGTTGACAGGATGGGAAGCAGGAGGCTTTCACAAGGAGGAGAGTTATGAATTGTGCACGCTGTAACGGACTGATGGTGATTGACGATTGTCTGGACGTGAAAGGTGGTATGGGAGAGCTCTGGATTCGAGCCTACCGATGCATCATGTGCGGTAATCTCATGGATCCGGTTATCAATCAACATCGCTCCACTCCGGTCCAAGCTCAAGTTCTTCCGTTTCGGAAGCGACTACGGAGAGCCCCACGAACTCCCGTGGCTCGATTAACCGCATAAAATTTATGCCTGATATCAGGCGCGTAAAAAATTAGCGTCTCAGAGACAGCTGCTGTCTAGCAGTAAAACACTGGTCTGTGAGACAAGATTTGGGGGACCTATCAAAATTATGATTATCCTCTTAGCTCTGTTGACATTTTTCAAACGAGTTCGTTAACAATCACTCGGTTTGTACAAGTAGACGAGCAATCGTCTGAACCTCTCGCATTCTTCCGGTTCCCTTTACCCTAAAAACAGCAGTTGGACACGAAAGTCTGCGTACCCTCTTGATCGCAGCTAGGAAATGTACACATTGACTCATCACCGATAAGGTGACCATGCAATGTGTGCATTCCTTATGCACACCAATTGCTTGTACAGCTTTTTCGACATTCCCTTGGCTCTTGACGTCGATGGCATCTCAGGCATGTATGGGCTATGGAAGTGTGAATATTCAACAGGCCCTACCTAACTTCTGTCTTGAAAATTATCCAGCAACATCCTCCGTTTGAGTTTAGTTCTCGAACCTGGTTAAATCACGGACGTGATTTTTCCTAAAGTAGGTACTTCCCACATTTTTAGCCATTCCCTCCCCCTCCCAGTGAAGGATGTGACACACAGGTGAATACTGACCAAATTTTTCTGATAAGTCTGCTTGGCATTCTCGTGGTGTTCTTTGTGTGGGAACGGTGGCGCTATGACCTTGTTGCCCTTTCTGGATTATTGATTGCCACACTGATGGGATTTATTCCTGCCGATGAGGCCTTTTTAGGGTTTGGGCATCCTGCTGTGGTGACGGTCGCAGCGGTATTAATCATCAGCCGGGGATTGAGTAACACCGGGGCTGTGGAAATCTTTACCCGCTACATCAAAGGGACGACATCGTCCCCCACATTGCATGTCGTTGGGTTATCGACGGTGGGTGGTGTACTTTCCACCGTCATGAATAATGTCGGCGCGTTAGCGCTGCTCATGCCTGTGGCGATTCAATCTTCTGTTGAAGCGAAACGGTCACCAGCGGTCGTATTGATGCCCTTAGCCTTTGGAACAATTTTAGGCGGTATGGCTACCTTAATTGGAACACCACCGAATATCATCATCGCGAATTACCGGGCAGAAATTACGGGTCAACCATTTGGCATGTTTGATTTTTCTCCTGTTGGGGGAGTGGTCGCGGTCGTCGGCATTATTTTTGTGGCCCTGGTCGGGTGGCATCTCATACCAGCGGCCAGACGATCGAAGAATGCACCTCAAGAATTATTTCATATCCAGGGTTATCTCACCGAAGTCAACGTTCCAGAGCATTCGAAAGCGATCGGAAAATCTCTCTCAGAATTGGAATCGGCAACGGAAGATTCCGATGTGTTAATTATTGGCCATATTCGTGGGGAACAATCCATTCGAGGTGCAGCCTGGCGCGAGCACATTCAAGCCGGTGATGTCTTAGTCTTGGAAGCGGGACCTCAGGGGATTAATAAATTTGTCTCTGCACTTGAACTGGAATTAACAGGAACCCAACCCGAAAAAGAGGTGCAAGAGTCTGACACGAAAAAGACGACCGGGGCTCCAGACGAAATATTACTAGAGGCCGTAGTGCCTCCTGATCATTCGTGGTTGGTAGGAAGGTTAGCTGGGACATTAAAACTCCGAAGCCGTTTTGGTGTGTCATTATTAGGCGTGTCTCGCCAAGGTACACCGCATCGGGGTCGGCTGAAAGAGTTTCGGTTTAAGGCTGGAGATGTGCTGCTCTTGCAGGGCGACAAAGAACAAGTATTAGAGGTGATAGGATCATTGGGATGTTTGCCGTTGGCCGAACGCGGAATACAAATAGGCAAATCAAGTCAAGCATGGTTAGCGGGCGGGTTGTTTGGACTAGCTCTGGGAGGTGCCATAACAGGGATTGTGTCATTACCCGTTGCGTTAATGGGTGCAGCCTTGGGCATGGTCCTTTTCACGATCGTCTCTCCTCGAGATATGTATCAAGCCATTGATTGGCCCGTACTGGTGTTGCTTGGGGCCATGATTCCACTCGGTCGCGCATTGGAGCAGAGCGGGGCAACAACCGTTTTAGCCGATTATCTCGTTCACATAACAACCGGGTATTCGCCAATTGTATTGTTAGCTCTCATCATGGTGATAACGATGTTGCTGTCGGATATCATGAATAATGCGGCCACGGCGGTGGTCATGGCCCCATTTAGTGTGGCAGTGGCGCACAACCTTGGCGTCCATGTCGACCCGTTCCTGATGGCCGTGGCCATCGGAGCGTCGTGTGCGTTTCTTACACCCATTGGCCATCAAAACAATTTGTTAGTCATGGGACCAGGCGGCTATCGTTTTGGCGATTACTGGCGAATGGGTTTACCGCTGGAAATCATCATTTTGGCTGTGTCTTTGCCTCTACTCGTCATATTCTGGCCGCTTTCAGGATAGTCCCTACGACGAAAACTTTTCTATGGCTTTTCCATTCAAAACCAAATCGACTCCGCAGTCCTCTCTCTTTCTAAGACGGGTGGTCTACATGCCTGCGGATCTTGACCCGGTTCGCACATTAGTGATCCGGTTTGGGCTGGTCCTTTTTCTGTTTGCGTTGTTAATTGGCATCTTGTGGTTAGATCGGGAAGGCTTACAGGACATGAGCGATGGCCATATGTCCTTGACTGATGTGGTCTATTTCACGATGGTCACCGTCACGACCGTCGGCTATGGAGACATTGTGCCGGTATCTCCTCGGGCACGGATGATCGATGCGTTGATTGTCACACCAGTCCGTATATTCATTTGGATACTTTTTTTAGGAACAGCCTATCAATTGGCCCTGAGACAATTTACTGAGGTATTTCGCATGGCAAAACTCCAATCGAATCTTGATCAACATGTTGTGGTCTGCGGATTTGGGCACACAGGCTATTCCGCCGTCAAAGAATTGCTTGCCAAAGGAACCAATCCCGAACATGTCGTCGTGATCGATCCTCACGAGGATCGAATACGAGCGGCTATGGAATTGGGAGTGGTGGCACTCAAAGGAGATGCCACGCAAGAAGGATTGTTACAACATGGCGCATTTTTGAGCTGTGCGAAAGCCGTCATTATTGCAGCGGGTCGGGATGATACCAATGCGCTCATCTTATTAACCGTTCGAAATCTCAATGCACAATGCCGAGTGATCGTCAGTGCCAAGGAAGAAGAGAATGTGAAGCTATTTCGCCAAGGTGGGGCGCAAACAATTATTTCCCCGGCGACATATGGGGGGTATATGTTAGCCGCTGCGGTGGATCAGAAATATCTCGCAG
>QIMB01000300.1 GCA_003233615.1 Nitrospirota bacterium | reverse complement strand
TCTGACAAGTTCGCAAATGCTATTTCGGGCTCCACCATCCAGAATTCCATGAGATGGCGACGCGTCTTCGATTTCTCGGCTCGAAAGGTTGGGCCAAAACAATAAATTTTCCCAAAGGCTGCAGCCGCCGCTTCTCCATATAACTGGCCACTCTGTGCCAAATAGGCCACTTGATCAAAATATTGAGTTTGAAAGAGTGTGGTCGTTCCCTCACAGGCATTCGGCGTGAAAATCGGCGTATCAATAAGCGTAAAATCTCGTTCATCAAAAAAATTCCGACAGGTTCGGATGATTTCATGGCGGACACGTAAAATGGCATGTTGACGTCTCGAGCGTAACCATAAATGCCGGTGCTCCATCAAAAAACCGACACCATGTTCCTTCGGTTGAATAGGAAAGGGTTCAGCCAGATGAACGACTTGGAAGTCAACCACGTCCAACTCAAAACCACCAGGCGCTCGGGCATCCTTCCTCGGTTGTCCCATGATCATTACTGAAGATTCTTGTGTCACCTGCCCACATAAGACAAACTGCTCGTCGCCCACCGTTGCTTTACTGACTATCGCCTGCAAATCACCTGTTCCATCCCGAATCGTCAAGAAGCTTAGCTTGCCACTTGAACGCCGGAGTCGAAGCCACCCTTGAATGGCAATATCCTGACCTTCATACTCTGCAATCTTTTCTATGGTCACGACACGTGGGTGAGGCATGATTGTTCTCCTTTAGGACTTGAGAGAAAATAAATTGACACCCGGAAAAATCACTCGGTATGATGAGAGGTCGACAAGGCGTGACCTAGGAATCGAAGGAGGATATTCGCATATGAGCTATACCATTACCGTCCGTGAACTGAAAACTCGCCAGGAGAACGGGGACACGATCTTCTTATTAGATGTCCGTGAACCACATGAATATTCAATGGCTAAGATAGAAGGTTCCGTTCTCATTCCCTTGGGTGAGCTTCCTAATTCTCTGGATAAATTAGACAAAAATTCAGAAATCGTGGCGTATTGCCATAAAGGCATGCGGAGCGCTGATGCCGTGGGCTTCTTGATGCAACAGGGATTCTCCAATGTCAAAAATCTTATTGGGGGAATTGAATCCTGGTCCATTGAAATTGACAATGCTGTTCCACGCTACTAATCACCGCTTGAGTTTATCCAAAAATCTTTCTCATAGATGTAGCTGGACTATTTGGCTTTTGCCTGAAAAAACTCAACGGTCATCTTCAGGCCCTCTGACAACGAAACTTGAGGATCCCAGCCAAAGGTTTCACTCAATTTCCTGACATCCAGTACACTTCTCAGTTGCTCTCCTTTTTTTGCAGCACCAAATAAATCCTTGCAGGTGCTCTCGGTCAATTCTTTGATAATTCCGTAACATTCATTCACCGTTGTTTCCTGACCTGTCCCGACATTAAAGGTTCCCTGGATATCCTCCCCGAGGGTCACCATCAGAGCGTCCACAATATCGTCAACATACACAAAATCCCGTGTTTGTTTCCCTGTGCCATTAATGATCGGTTGCCCACCTTCCAGCATAAGTTTTGAAAAAATCGCGATGACTCCAGCCTCTCCTTCGGGCTCTTGTCTTGGGCCATAGACATTCCCAAATCGCAGAGCCACGTGTCGAAGACCCGTCGTATTTGTATAATAGGCCAAGTATTTTTCACCAGCTAATTTGCTAATTCCATAAGGTGACATTGGATCGGTACGATGAGATTCCCCCGCTGGATACACTTCCTGCTCTCCATAGATGGCTCCTCCTGACGAGGCAAAAGAGACCTTTCGAACTCCATGCTTCACCGCATGTTCTAAGATGTTCAAAGTACCCAAAATATTCACGTCTGCATCGAATACAGGATCTTCCGTTGAGAGTCGGACATTCATTTGGGCCGCGAGATGGACAACGATTAACGGACGTTCTTTCCGAAAGACCCGTTCAATCCGTTTACTCCGAATATCCGTTTTATACAACACGGCTTTTTTGTTCACCTGCTTGCGTTTCCCTGTGGAAAGATTATCGATCACCACCACCTCATTGCCCTCTTGCACTAACCGATCGACAAGATGCGATCCAATAAACCCTGCCCCTCCAGTGACCAGAACCTTTACCCCCATAAAGTTTCACAACCTTTCAAGACACAACGTCTCGTGAGCATTCTTGGAATCCCTTTTGATTGAGGTCCCAACGTTCTACCGTCTTATCGTTTCTGTACACCCATGACAATTTCCTTATTCCCTTTTTTCCCCAGGAGAGGAGAATCCATCAGGCCTATAACGTCTAATGACAAAAATTTGGCATAGTTCACAAACTTGCCTTTCACGGCTTGGCGCAAGGTTTCATCTCGGACAATCCCCCCTTTACCGACTTGCCCTTTTCCAACTTCAAATTGTGGTTTAATCAATGACACAAGGTACCCCTGTGGCTTTAACACCTCAAGAATCACGGGCCAAACTATTTTCAGAGAAATGAACGACACATCAATGACGATTAAATCTACCAACTCTGGAATATCATCAGGACACAAGTATCGAACATTCATTCGATCCATGATGATGACCCGGGAATCTGATCGCAAGCGCCAATCCAGCTGACCATAGCCCACATCAATGGCATATACTCGTTGAGCACCCCGCTGCAACACGCAGTCAGTAAACCCTCCTGTTGACGCCCCGACATCCATTACCACCAACCCCGAGCATGACAGACCAAACGCATCTAATGCCGGAGCAAGCTTTTCTCCCCCCCTGCTAGCATATTGGCATTTGGGAGGAATTATTTCCACTTCAACGTCTGAAGGTACCACCTTTCCAGGTTTGTCCCTAACCAAGCCTTCGACCTTGACACGACCAGCGAGAATAAAACGACTCGCCTGTTCTCGACTGGGAACCAACTCACGAGACACCAGAAGAGCATCTAATCGCTGCTTTGGTATTTTGTTTTGAGGAAGAAAGGGTTCGTGTGACGACATAGCGTGGGAACCGAGTCCGCTCTCCCATAAGGAAAAAGGAGAAAAGTGAGAGGGTGACCTAGGAGCCTGTCCGAGATGCGCGATCGTCACGAGGGTGTGTCGGGTTGAGCCAGATTGCTAGATCGTGTCAGACGAATACATAAAAAGTAAGGAGTAAAGAGTGAGAAAGAAGAAGGAGCGTGTCATCTCTTCTCTCTTACTTCTCACTCCTCACTTTTGCTTCTCACTTCTTTTAGAGACCAATCTAATCTTGGGCAGGCTCTTTGGCCTCGACGGAATGAGGATCTTCCAACGAAAATGCCTGAATGCGTTTTCGTCCATCCTTATCTTGCACAAGAATTTCCACTTTGCGTTCGGCATCATCCAACATTTTCAAACATGTCTTGGACAGCTTGACACCTTCTTCAAATATCTTCAATGAATCATCTAAGGAAAGCTCACCCGCTTCCAAGTCAGTCACGATCGTTTCCAAGCGAGACAATGCCTTTTCGAATTTTATTACCGCCATGTTTTCACCATACTCCTACACAATATTTTAGCGTATTATAGCCTTCTCTCGCCTTAAATCAAAAGCGCCTCTTCACTGACGTAGATGAATTTTCTGCACCCTACAGACCAATTCACCATCGGACAAGATCGCATGAACTTCCGCTCCCACTATCGTATCTGTTGATTTTTTGAGGACTTTTCCATTTCGATAATCTCTCACAATACTGTATCCTCTCGCCAAAACTGCCAGAGGACTCAATTGATGTATTTGGGAGATCGCTAAGCTAGATTGATGACGCCGGCGCAGAACACCGTTTTGCATCCCTTGAACCAATTGTCTGTTCAGTTCAACCAACTTCTCCTGTTCTCGATGGATCGTTAACAGGGGATTCGCTTCCCAAATCGCCGATTGGTGTTCCAATAAGAGAAGTTGAATATTTCGACACCAATGCTTCACTTTTTGATACAACTGTCGCTCTAACTCATCCACTCGTTGAATGAAATGTCCAATAATAAGACGAGGTTCAGGCAATCGTTGCTGACTCTGCTGTACTCTGACAGTCAACGTGGCAACAAGACTCTTCAGGGAACGCTGTAATCTGCTACGGCCATGACGCAACTGCTCTTTGATGATCACACAATCTGGAACAATTAATTCCGCAGCGGCAGAGGGAGTTGGCGCACGGCAATCAGCTACCAAATCAGCCAACGTCACATCAGTTTCGTGCCCTACCGCTGACACAATTGGAATCTTGGATCCGGCGATGGCCCGTATGACTGGTTCCTCATTGAATGCCCATAAATCTTCCAGCGATCCTCCTCCTCGTCCAACGATCAACACATCCACCTTTTCTTCCTGGTGACTGAGTTGATTCAACATCTGAATGGCTACTGCAATTTGACCGGCAGCCACCACACCTTGGACAGCCACTGGAGCAATGAGGATCTGAGCGAAAGGCCACCGTCGATTCAGAATAGTTAACAAGTCATGAAGCGCCGCGCCAACAGGAGAGGTCACTATTCCAATCCTTTGAGGAAAAACTGGCAATGGTTGTTTCCGAGAATTGTCAAAAATCCCTTCAGCGTCCAATTTGGCTTTCAGTTGTCTGAACGCCAATTGCAACTTGCCAATCCCTTTCGGCTCTACTGTTTCCAAGAGCAATTGGTAGTCTCCCCGAGGCTCATAGACCGTCAGCCGTCCGAATGCTACGACCTCCAGGCCATCTTGAAGAGCAAACTTCAACCGTTGCGCCTGACTGCGAAACAGCACCGCCCGGATCTGACTACCCTGATCTTTGAGGGTCAGGTATTGATGTCCGGAAGATGGGCAGCGAAGGTTAGAGATTTCCCCTTCCACCCACACTGAGGGAAATTGCTGCTCTAAATTCGTTCGAATATGTCTCGTGAGTTCCGAGATGGTGAGCACAGGCGGGAAAAGCTCTGGCACGGGATTGCGCTATTCAAAGAGTCGAAGACGAGAGATTTTTGTCGTTTTTTTCGTCGTGCGATCGAACTCTACAACGGCTGCACTCAAGACAGAGGGGCCAGTTGCGACTTCAAATCTGCGTGGCAATTGTGTCAGAAATTTCTGAATGACCAAATTAGGTTTCATGCCGATCACTGATTGCACCGGTCCAGTCATACCAACATCAGTCAGATAACCCGTCCCTTGAGGTAATATCTGTTCATCAGCCGTTTGTACATGTGTATGCGTACCCAACACCGCAGACACCTTACCATCTAAAAAATAGCCCATGGCCATTTTTTCTGATGTGGTTTCGGCATGCATATCGACTAAAATATAGTCAGCTTGTGTGGACAATTGAGACAATTCTCGCTCAGCCACACGAAAAGGGCAATCCACCATGGGCATAAAGACTCGTCCCATCAATTGCAGAATCCCTAAGCGTTCACCATTGACCGTTTCGATCACACACGTCCCTTTGCCAGGCACGCCATCAGGGTAATTGGCTGGACGAATCACACGGGGCTCTTTTTGCAAATACTCCATGGCCTCTCGCTTGTCCCAGGCATGGTTTCCCAACGTAATGGCGGAAAGACCCAAGTCAAAGAGTTCTTCTGCAATATCTGGAGTGATACCGAATCCTCCAGCAGCATTTTCTCCATTTCCAACAACCAAATCAATATGATGGTCATCAATTGCCTGTGAGAGATGTTGTAATATCACTCGACGACCAGGCTGGCCCATAATATCTCCGATAAATAAAACATTCATAGGTCGTCGATCAGCGTTTCACAGACTACTTAGCAAATTCGATAAATCGATTTTCACGAATAACCGTAATTTTGATTTGGCCAGGATACGTCAATTCTTGCTCAATCTTCTTGGCCAAATCTCTAGATAGCGCAAAGCTCTCAGTCTCGCTTAATTCCCCCTGCCTGATGATGACTCGCACTTCGCGCCCTGCTTGGATCGCGTAGGCCTTATCCACACCCGAATATCCCGTGGCCAACGCTTCCAGCTTCTCTAACCGTTTCACATAGGCCTCTAATGTCTCACGTCTCGCACCAGGACGAGCCGCTGAAAGCGCTTCTGCCGCTGCCACCAATACCGACTCAGGACACAACGGTTCGACTTGTTCATGATGCGCGGCAATGGCATTGACGATAAGTTCAGATTCACCCCACTTTTTCGCCAATTCCGCGCCCAGCATCGCATGCGTGCCTTCTTCTTCCTGACTCACAACTTTTCCAATATCATGAAGCAAGGCGCCACGTTTTGCGAGCTTCACATCTAACCCCAACTCGGACGCCATAATTCCACAAATATAGGACGCTTCACGAGCATGGTATAAATTATTTTGTCCATAGCTTGTGCGATATTTCAACCGCCCGAGCAATTTGACAATCTCCGGATGGAAATCTGATAGGCCAACTTCAAAGATGACTTTTTCAGCCTCATCCCGCATCAGTTTGTCCACATCCCCTTTGACCTTTTCAACAACTTCTTCAATTCTGGTCGGGTGAATACGGCCATCCTGCATCAAGCGTTCTAACGCAATTTTTGCCACTTCCCGGCGCAACGGATCAAACCCGGATACAATGACGGCCTCTGGCGTTTCATCGATGATCAAATCCACACCCGTCGCCGCTTCCAATGCGCGAATATTCCGTCCTTCTCGACCAATAATTCGCCCTTTCATGCCATCATTCGCAAGCTGTACCACAGAGATTGTGGCCTCGTTGACATAATCTCGAGTAATGCGTTGAATCGAGCGTGTTACAATTTCACGAGCATCACGGTCTGCCACTTCTTTGGTTTCATCCAGAATCCGTTTGGTGAGGAGGGCGGCATCTAACCTGGCTTCCGTCTCAATTTCACTCAATAATTGTCGTTTGGCTTCCTCGGTCGTAATCCCAGCCACTTGTTCCAACGCCTTTCGATGTTCTTGAATGGCCTGATCACACGCAACCGTTCGCTTGGCTAAGGACTCCTCCTGCTTCTTGAAAGTCTGTTCCTTACGCCGCATCTCATCATCCCGTTTATCAAATTGGTCTACTTTGCGCTCAAACGCTTCCTCGCGCTGAACGAGTTTCCGATCCGCGGCTTGCATTTCATTCCGTTTGTCTTTTTCTTTAGCCTGGAGCTCTGACTTAGCCTGAAATAATAGATCTTTCACCTCGATCTTCGCTTCCTTGACCAGATTCTCGGCTTCCCGTTGCGCATTCTGAGTAAGCTGCTGAATGTGATTCTCGGCCTCTGAACGTCGGTTGGCGTCCATTTGTTGTTGAAACATTTTGAACGAGACAAATCCAATGACCAAACCAACGATTCCTGTCAGTATAGGAATTACCATGTCCATCGCTTGACTCCTATTCGTTTCCTTTTGCACTCATGAAAGGAAAAGGCATACACCTCATTCCACGTCACAAGGCAAAATTGCCATTCAAAAACAATGAAAACCCTTTACGGGAAAAAGAAAAAGGAGAGACACGAAAACTAGCCGATTTACGAATTAGAGAGAAATCGGCGAGAGGAAACAGGAAGATGAAGTGAACAAGTAGAAGAACGCGTCAGGGTCTCATAGGGCAACCCATCATGTGGAGGTGGCAACCACGCAAGCTGCCGTTCAAGGACGAGAGAAGGACCCAGACCTCTGTCATACCAACCAACGAAATATTCTCGATCAGAAGACCGGGTACTCTCCTTGAATAGGACCTCTAAAGACTCTACAAATTTTGATTTCCAAGATTTCCATTGACGCGTAAATAGTCGCTTCCAACATTGTTCAATCCCAATTCCTACGCTACCCACTATGACCAAGAATCCTATCGTCATCGTGGGATCCCCTTTCCTTTTCCTTAATAAAAGGAAATATTCCTTTCTTTATCTTTCTTTGAAATTCAATACCTTATGAACAGTAAAATATCAGAATTTACCCACGTATTTCAATAAATAAGGAATGTGGGCTACCTTACGTATTATGGCACAAACGCCCGCCAAAGACATGCCTTGTCACAACCATCTGTTTTGAAAGGAGATATCTTGTTCATACAGGAGATGAAGGGTAAAACCAAAAGAAGACTTAGGGCTAGCGAAACAATACAAAAGCTTCACCATGGGGAATGACCCAAGCGAACCACGCCAAGATTTAGGCTAGATTCGGTCAACCTAATAGAGGAAAACCGGATCATACAAAGATTATGGTTCGAGCCATTCGACGTTGCCCAGGTCCTAAAAGACTCCACTACTCATCTTGGGCCTGTTGAATATGAACACGTTCATAGCCGATAAACGCCTGAGATGCCATCGGCGTCAAGAGCCAAGGGAATGGTCAAAAAAGCATGCTCTGAGTCTTGCCGAAGGGTCCGTCCTGTCCAGAGCCATGCCGAAGGAAAGGCCGCAGCCCTTTTGACGCGCACGGAGCGTACTCTCAGTACGTGCGCACGGCACAACGGCGACCTGCCTGCGCGAAGCCGCTTTCAGCCTTCGTAGCTACTTCGGCGAAGGAGGCCCGGCGAAGGCAGGGAATGCCGCTGGCGGCTTTTTCCAACATTCCCATCTTGTCATCCAGAGCGGAGCCCTGCGGAGTCGAAGGATCTAGTGTAGTGTATTAAACTACTTAGTGAGATGCGAGAGCTTGGCGAGCCAGCCCCACTTTCACTAAAATGTCTTCTGCCGACTTGGTCCACACAAACGGTTTCTTGTTCTGGTTATGCGTGTCGATAAATTGCATGATCGCGGCCTCCAGTTCTTTGACCGAGGTGAAGACGCCGCGCCGCAACCGCTTGTGCGTCAGCACCCCAAAAAATCGTTCCACCAAATTGAGCCATGACGAACTTGTTGGGATAAAGTGCAACCGCACTCGTGGGTTTCGCTTCAGCCACGCTTTGACGTTCTTGTGTGTATGCGTCGCATAATTGTCGACGATCAAATGCAATGCCAATTGCTTCGGGGCCTGTTTGTCCACGGTCTTCAAGAACGACAGAAACTCTTTATGGGTATGGCGTTGTCGGCATTCGCCAATGACCGCTCCCGTCAGGGTATTGAAGGCCGCAAACAAGGTGCTCGTGCCATGCCGTGTATAGTCATGCGTCATCGTGCCACACCGACCGGGCTTCATCGGTAAGCCAGGCTGCGTGCGATCCAGGGCTTGGATCGAACTCTTCTCATCAATGCAGAAGACCACCGCTTTTTTTGGTGGGGCGACATATAAGCCAACGACATCATGGAGCTTTTCCTCAAAATGCGGATCGTTGCTCACCTTGAACTGCACCGTGAGGTGGGGTTTCAACCCCACTTCCCGCCAGACTCTGTTGACAAAGGAATGATTGATGCCCAGGACGTTCGCCAGACTTCGGGTTGTCCACTGGGTGGCGTCTTTCGGTTTCTCTTGCATCGTCATGGCAATAATGGTTGACCGTAGCTTGGCTTGCGCGGCAGAATTCTTGCCGCCATGATTCGCCCCGCGCGGCAAGGCTTTCTCGATGCCAGCCAGGCGCCTCTCGGCGAAGCGATTTCGCCACCGCCCAACCTTGTTCACATCAATCTTGAGTTGTGTGGCTATTTGGTAATTGGGGATTCCTTCTGCTGCCAGTAAGACGATGGTTGAGCGTTCCAGTAATCGGACGGGCGTCTTGCGGCTTCGTCGGTTCCGTTTGAGCTGCTTGGTTTCGTCGGCTGATAAATGAATCAGAATTTGAGCAGGCATGAGGACTCCATTCCTTGGTGAGTAACGTGCCTGCAGTATATCATTTATCTATTTAATACACTACACTAGCAGTAATGGACAAACCATAAAAACACCAGGTCAGTTGAAATTTTCAGAAGATTACAGTGACGGATATAATGTGGTGGTGGACCCCGGAGGAGAAACTTCGAACCAACTGTTCCAGGTACTAGAAGAATGGAAACTTATCCTCCAAGGCGCTTCAGTCGATATTAGCCCATCTCTGTAATACCCAACAATACAATTTTTCAGAATTAGCTGCTTTAAAACGCTGAGCCTAGGCTGGCGTTTTTCTTTTTCCCTCACTTGAACCCAGACAATTTGCGGCACTTACCGTCCCTGTTTCCCAGAAAGCAGGGCTTGGCCGTGTATTGTCTCTTTTACGAAAAACGAAAGGTATATCTGCAAAACAAGAAAAAAAATTACCGCCCTATTCAATGCGTTTTACGCCAGAAGAGCGTGCTTTTCTGGATAAGTATGCGGCAGACATGTCTTGGGCGGACTTTATCCGCTCGTGGGTATTTGATGACTCAATTCCAAAAAGGCGGACCCGGAACAAGTTCCCTGTTAAAGATCGTGAGCTACTCGGCCAAGTTCTAGGGATACTGGGCGAATCTCGCCTGAGGAGCAACATGAACCAATTGGCCAAGCAGGCCAATAGGGGTTACAAGGAATTTACCGAAGAAACTCAAAAAACCATTCAGAATGGTTGTTC
>QIMB01000071.1 GCA_003233615.1 Nitrospirota bacterium | reverse complement strand
GTTCTGGGTCATCATAGAAAGTAAAGGCAAGATTCTCATCCCCCATCCTCTCCCTGGCAAAACCGTAGACTCCCCGATGGGTGAGCTGAAGGGAGTAATCCCGGTCCTTGTATTCCCTGACAAGTTCGTCCCAGTTTTCCGGAAAGCGTGTCGGGTCATCGGGGTCAAGGTGCTTTTCCTTGTATATTTCCCAATCATCCCTCCTCTTTATTGGCCACTCAATGGTGTGACGGTTATAATCGCCACTTTTGTGTATCTGATCAACAGTGCCGTCACCTCTTCTTTGAACTACTATTCTTTCATCCTCTTTCAAAATCTCTGGCATTCCCATTCCTGACGGGTCCATGTTTACAGGTGTTCTTGCCCAGCCTCGGCATGTCCCCTCAAACCCAAGAAATTCGTCTATACATTCCCCGATACCGGGATACTCTTCTTCCCAAGCTGGATGGATAGCATTAGCACCACCGAATATTTTCATAAAGGGAACTCTATCGACTTTTTCTCCTGTCAGCGTTTTCACAAATCGTTCTCTGGTATTCATTACTTCTCCTCTGTTACTTTGAATCTCACATTCAAGCTCAGCGACGGTGACAGCCGTTCGCTGTAGCGCCTTGTTGGAATTCCTATCTCGCCGGTTTCTGGCCAATCGCATCTGTACGGTTCATGCTTCGGTAGTCGGGCATATTTCCCCGCGCATCATAAATCAATCGATCCCACGCTTGCTTCCACCTTTTCTCCCCGTCTTTTTCAAGAATGTTGACCCGGCAATTAGGATCGGACTCCAGATCAAAAAGCTCCTGCGGATTCCCATCGATATTACCCATGGCCCAAGTATGGTCATCGATGTAGCACACGGAATTGCCGTAACGGCATGTCAGGTATTCCCGTGTCTTCCAGTCTTCGGTCTCATTAATAAGGGGAAGAAGGCTTTGCCCATCTACCCCGTCGGCTGATTTGATTCCGCCAAGGGCATAGACCGTACTGGTAAGGTCGATGTTGTAAACCAGATCGTTACGTACGGTTCCCGCGCCGGCTTCATTCGGGAGGCGGAATAGGAACGGAAGATGCATCACGCCTGGATACATGGCGTCTGCCGGTTTGCCAATGATATTTCGCGGGTTATCGCAGAAGTTGGTGCCATGGTCAGAGATGAAAAAAACTGCCGTATTTTCTGCAAAGCCGAGTTGATCCAGCCTATCGATGAACTTGCCGAACCACATGTCAACGAGCGACACGAGCCCATCATACTGTGCTTTGACATAGGCAATTTCCTCCGGCGTGTATCCGATCTTGTCAGCCGGAGCATACGAACAATGCACGATTCGACGCCCGGAATAATTGGGATCACCATACATCAAGTAGTACTTCTCGGGAGCTTCCCACGGCTCGTGTGGATCAAAGCAATCAAGCAATAGATAAAAAGGTTGTCCGTTTCGGTTGTCTTCCAGAAACCTCATGCCCCATTGAAAAGTGTGCGCAGTGGATGTGTCTTCTTCGCTTTTGATCTGACTCGTGTTTGCCAGATGCATGGGTATCAGTTGATGAATCTCTTTTTTTAGCTCGTCAACGTTCCCGTAGCGTGCGAGCCTCTCTTCGGAGACCGCGTATGGTGATTTCCAACGATCCTGCTGTTGACCACGGATATACTCCCACTGCCAGAAGCCCCGGGTGAAATTGAATCCTGGCGCGAAATAGGGAAGCGTGTCAGTTGCAAAGCCGGTGTGGTATCCGGCAGCAGCCAGATTCTCAGCCAAGCTGTCTTTGCCATTGTCCATAGCCTGCCAGCCCGGAAGATATACAATGTCCCACTTTACAGGATGGTAGTTTCGAAACGGATAGGCACGGCGTCCAGTATGCAGCGCACGGCGCACGGGTATGGTTGGCAAACTCTCGGGATATGCACGGGTAAAGCATATGCTCTGCTTTGCAAAGGCATCGATGTTCGGGGTATGTATCTTTGAGTTTCCGTAACACCCCACGCTTGCGGCGCGAAGCGTATCAGAAACAACTACGACTATGTTCGGTCTGTTTTTCATGCGTTTTCCTTTCCATTTTCGTACTTCAAATAAATTCCAACTTGTTATTATGTTGTCAATTTTACCAGCATAGACGTAATAGCTTTGCTAACGGCTTCTGCGCACTTTGCCTTCCCTGTTTCACTAAGGTGAAGTTGGTCATCGCACAGATACCTATCTGGATCAGAAGCAACTATTGAATGAAGGTCATTAATCTCAATATCATTGTCCATCATCAGTTCAATGGCTACTTTGTTGTATTGCTCAATTTCTTCATTATGCCATGACCATTCCTCATCTCGAAATGGTCGGTTTGGATGCACAGGGGTTATAGTAGCCCATGTGATAAGCGATGTCATCTGTTTAAGACGTATTAGAATAAATTCAAGGTTGTTTCGATAGATATCAATTGGAATTTGGACTGGTGCCCGATACGGATTATGCCCTGCATCGTGGAGCCCATTGTTCCAATGGACAATATCCGGCTTGCCGAGCTCATTGCTCCATCTGTCAAGTGAGGATAACGTATACAGACTATATTGACAATTATCGCTCGAACCAACGATATCAACCCTACCCGCAAGGAGTTCAGCAACAATCGGTTGGTAGCTCATGCGAATCGAATCACCTAGCAATAATGCTTTTGGTAAACTGGTCATCTGATTTAATTCCTTTAAACATAACATCGGCTATATGCATTGAACCGCCGCGTCCCCGGCAGTAGCCCGTTACCCTCCCGCAAAGTTCAGCGAGCATAGGACGCATTTGTGCACCCTTCGCCAAGCTGTATCCATGGCCGCCATCTCTCATGGTAAATATCGTTCCCTCCCTAAGGTAACATTGCCAGAGAATCTCCATCCCCTTCTCAATATCGCCCATGGGGAGTGATAGAAGAACCCTGTTTAGTTCCTTAATATAGATACAAGAGTGCTTATTGATGTCCATATTATTTCTCCCCACTGCATTCGGCGATGATGACTTCAACACTTTTTCCCTGTAATATTGACCTGTCAGATTCCCCATAATTAACTAGGCGAAATTCAACAAGTAGAGGCTGTTGGGATTCTCAAAAAATATTGCCCGGCTGATCTCAATAGCAAGTTCTTCACTGTAGTAGCCCTGAGAAACCTTCTCGGCTAAAACCCTGGCAGTCTCTTTCCTTATGACACTCAACTTACCGTAAACCCACTCAGCCATATAAGCATCAGAGAAAAAACCAAGAAATTTAGAGTAAGGAATAATATCTAATCTTTCGGATAGCATCCGTCCAATATACTCTGGATACATGGCATGCCACCAGTAACCGGTCG
Organism: Nitrospirota bacterium; assembly: GCA_003233615.1. GTDB lineage: Bacteria > Nitrospirota > Nitrospiria > Nitrospirales > UBA8639 > Nitrospira_E. The sequence goes on along the minus strand of QIMB01000071.1, from coordinate 7,052 downwards.
GAATAATATTAGGCTGCATCTTGGCAAGCAGTGAGAGATCTTGATTTAGAGGATAAGCACAGAGAAGGACGAAAAAGTTTATTCTTGGGTAAGAGGCAGCCAGATTAGCAATCTGGAACAGAGTCTGTGGGTCAAAGGTGCTGGTGGTTTTGCCGGCTTTGCCTTCCATGGATTTCCAACGTGCACCTAAGCTCAAAGCCACATTAATTTCTCCTTTCCTGATAAATATGAAGTGCCGTGTGAATGATATAAGAGGAAACTAGCATTTTTTCTAACTCAGAAGAATTATTCAATTCTCTGTCGTGAAGAAGAATACGGTTTACTTCACCTGAACTGGGTTCCAAAATTCGAAAAGTAATGGGCACGCCTATCGTTACCGATCTAACCCCATCGGGAACCATCTCATTGATGTAACTTTCCACTCCTCTTTCAATCTCTGAAGCTGATATTGGGAAATCACCCAAATATTGTGATAACTGATTTACCAGGTTCGGCATCCAAACTAAAGCACCTATCTCCCTGGTGTAAGAGAAAAGTTCTGGTGCAAGAAGTGGATTATCTACCCGGGCAGCATAATCCACTACAATGTGGCTCAGGTTAACTTTCTCTTTAAGAATTTTATTCGCCCAATCTGAATTCCTGCCTTTCTCTTCAACTACCTCATAAGTTTTCTCCCAATTTTTTGGACTAAGTGGATCCTCAATTCCGTAGAGATCAGTAAGTAGATTTTGTAGGCAGCGGAAAGTACCGGTATTACGACATTTTTGAAAAAACGGAATCGTCTTTGCCACTTTTTCCTCTAAAGACAATCCATCTTTTTGCCATTTTTCTCTTGGTAAACCGACCGCCTCCAAATCTGCCAGGACAAAATGGTAAGAAATAATATCATAAAGGTTCACAGCATGAGGCTTACCCGGTTTTATGTGGGTATGAATATCAATTACCGGAATCTTTAATATCTCTTCATACATTCTTCTCTCTAATTAATCAGTCATCTGTCTTCCTCCTGAAAATAGTTATCGCCAGATAAAGCCAAGCTTTAACGATTTACCCGGTTGGTGCAAGGCCATCTGGTATCCTTCTTGGGCTTTCTCTACAGGAAAGAGTTCACTAAGCATTGGTCGAACAATCAAGCGCTTATCAACTATCTGGCGAAAAACCTCACTGATATGTTTGGTGGTAGCACCACAGGAACTTGACAAGATAAGACTCTTCGGGAAAATACTCCGCTGAACTATTAAAAGATACGGTTCTAAATAAGCACCCTGTAAGTGAATCCGTCCATAGTTGGCAGCAATATCTATGCACAGCCCAATATTATTTACCTCTCCACTACATTCAATTATAACATCTCCACCCCTGCCACCACTATAGGAAGCTACCACCTCCTTTATATCGTATTTTGAAGCATTGACCACATGCTCAATGCCACACTTTTTCGCCATTTCACAGCGGGAAGGATAAAGGTCAAAACCTATTACCTTTGCACCAATATTCTGTGAAAATTGAGCAGCACAATTCCCTATTACTCCAAGTCCGACAACTACCACAAGGTCATCTTCTTTTACCTCCACCCGTTGGACTCCATGATAAGCAACTCCACCTAAGGTTCCAAATATACCATCCTTCTCATCCAACCCCTCAGGTATTTTTACTACCCGCCGACCGGCACATTCATCCTCACCGTACCACTCTGCCGGTGCACTCTTCCGACTATAGACAGCATACTCAACTGAGCCGCCCCACCCGGAGCAATAAGGTAAAGGATAAGCGTCATCGACGAGATTATGACCGAGGACCAGGTCTCCTTCCCTAACATGGGTAATCTTCTTTCCTCTGAACATCACCTCTCCCACCGGCTCATAACCTGTAATAACCGGGAAATGGTATACCTTTGGGTCATGGAAATTGCCTGTATACATATCAGTTTCTGTCCCCCGTGAAAGCCCAGAGATCTTTGTATGAATTACTACTGTCTCATCGTCAACCTGAGGACAGGGGATATTATCTACCACCTCTGCTTTTTCCTTTGCAGTAAAAACGATAGCTTTTGTCTTGAATACTGGATATTTTACCATTCTCTCCTCTGCTCTTATTCTACTTCTACCCACTGAGATAAAGCCTCTAATGATTTTTTTGTCCCTTCCAGTCCATCCGAAGCTCTCTCATATTCAATGGCGACTGGTCCCTTGTAGCAACTTTCCAAGGTTGGCAGTAACCCTTTCCAATCAATAACTCCATCACCTATAGCGCAGTACTCTTTCTTCCCTTTTACTATCTTTACATCTTTAACATGAGCATAAATTATTTTATCTTTAAAGGCTTCTAATGCTTTAATCGGGTCTTCACCATAATATAAGAAATTGGCAGGGTCATAGTTAAGCCCTACATTGGAAGCAGTAATCCGGCTGAAAATCCTTTCTAAATCCCCTACAGTTGTAGTAATCCCTCCATGATTTTCGATTGCAAGTGAAATGCCTTTAGGAACTGCAAAATTTGCGACCTCCTCAAAAGCTTCTTTTAATTGAGTGAACTTCTCCTTGTTAAAATCCTCTCTTTTTATAAATCCGGAGAAAACCCGAATAATTCTAACCTCGATCTTTTCGGCAAAATCTATAGCATCTTTAACCCATTGAATCTGCTTCCTAAGCCCTTCCTTTTCTACTGTAAAATCATTAGCGGTAGCTAAAGATACAAACTTTATTCCTTTCTCCTGAGCTAATCTGAGAATGTTATTTAACTCTTCCTCTCCCATATCAAGCCGGAAATGTTTAGATACCTCGGGATGAAGATGCCCTTCAATCCCCTTTATGCCTATCTCTTCACACGCTTTTAATACCTCAGGCATGCTCAGCTCACGAAAACCCCATAGGGCTGTGGCAATCTTCATAGTTTCTTTCTCCGCACCTTGTTAAAAATGTTACAGTTTAGTTATCAAAAGTCACGTCCCGCCAACTCTTTTTCAAAGAAATCCATAAACCCCTTAACAAGATCTCCTCTCATGTATATAATCTGATAGTGATAGGATTAGCAGAGAGAAGATTCCACCGTTGGCTATCAGCAAAAAACAGCTTCTGAGGCAAGTTTCTTCTTTCTGCCACCGCCTTAAAAAACTTATTCAAGATGCTATTCTTCTCCATAGTCAACAAGACGAAATACTTACCTTCCTTAAAGCACCCGGAAATAGAACCTACCAATAATAGGGCTGAGAGAGCTTTAAGGAACTTGGTCATCCTGAGAAAAATTATCTTTGGAAATCGCTCTCTCCAGGGAACGAAGAATGTATCTCTCATTACCCCCACTATCATCCAGACTGCCAAACTTAATGCCCTGGACCCAAAAGAAGTTCTCAAAACTCTCTTAATCAAAGGGCTAACTCCGGAACTTTCTGAAAAGTTTGGGTTGCCACAACTAAGAGCACCTTGATTCTTATTCCCGTCGATAATAAACTTTCCTCCAAGGCCAGTTACTCGGTTAAAGGGATCCTTTATGCCCATCAAAACCCCATAATCACTTCTCATAGCTAAACTGTTACGCCTCAAGCATGCACTTTGCACCCAGCGATGGATTGATAAGCGCTTCTTCAAATCTGTACCCGGAGGCTACACACGCGTGATCAGTATAGATTGTGGGGAAATACGGTACTTGGTCGGGAATATTTCCAGAAAGGACTATGCGCATTCTATCTCTGGAATTCATTATGTTTCTCTGCTTACTTTCTTGATCATCGAGGTAGCCGTTCGCTGGAGCGTTTTGTTTGACCAAGGGGCAATTTACTTCTGTTGCCAAGCATTCTGATCCGCAACGTATTTTCCCTTCGCAACGTGACATCATTCTCCAGCACAATTTCCTCATCATCCTGTGTGTAAGGAACTTTGCGACCCTGGACAGTTATCCCTCGAACCACAAGCTGACCAGGAACGCCCATGGTGATTCTGCGCAATACCAGTTCTCCATGCAGAATGCGAAGAGTGGCTAACCCATTTGTGAACTCGAACTCCCCCCAGGCAGAATCCAGCGACCAAAAGCAGCGAAAATGCCCGTTTTGAGTGTGGACTGGGCAAAAACCAATCATTCCGCGCGTCATGTCAAACTGGAATCCACTGAACGCGTTGAGCAGCGCGTAGCTCGCCATTGAACGTGCGTAGTTGCTCCCACACTCAATTTCGTTCCATGGATTGCGCTTTTCTCCATCGTAGCGGTCACGTACGCCTTTGACGATGGCAAGACCTTGTTTAATCATGCCGTTCTGGACCATCTGAACCGCCGCCGCATATTCGAATCCCTGCATGGATTCCTGGGCATAGGTAAGAGGAACAGCCGGTTTCCGCCGTCCCTCAGGCCATGAGCAAATGACCAGACCGCTTTCGTCGTTCAGAGCATACAGACGACAGGGATTATATGTGTCTCGCATCGACTTGATGAAGTTGTAGCGGAAGATCGACTTTAATGCTTTTATCACATTCTTCGGGTCGAATATCTTTCCCAGTCCGTAGAGATTGGCATGGTACTGGGCAAGAACCTGATCGATCGAACAGCCTTCATCAATCTGATATTTGATTTCGCCATGCTCCTTGTCCCAGTAAACTGATATTGCATCGTAGCTCTTCAGAATGTCTCTATCGCATATGTTGATCTTCTGATAGTAGTAGTCACCATTAAATAAATGTTCCTCGATCCACTTTTTACCCTGCACAAACAGCCGCTGGTATTCCTTTGCCGTCTCATTTTCCTGAAGATACTCGGCCATTTCAGAGGCCGCTTTCAGGGCACCGAGATAGAAACCGCAAAGCCACGAACTCGGTCCAAACAACTCCATGTCCAGAGTATGGTGCTGCCGCCCCCACAGGACTCCGGTCTTCTCAGGATCCCATCGATCTTTGTTGCTCGGATCCCAGGCAAAATCGATCGATTTCTTCACGCAGGGCCACAGACTGCGCAGCCAGTTTGTATCTCCTGAGATTTTCCAGTCCCGGTAGACCGTCATCACGTTGCCGAAAAGGCCGTCTGCGCACGAGCGTCCGCCCCCATGGCGGATTCCAAGCGGGAGCTGTAACCGAAAGGGCATCCCACCATCTGGCTGCTGGTTGTACTTGTAGTCTGCTTCCCGTACTGTACGTTCCAACGCGGGAAAAAGAAACGGCAGAGCCTGAGCATAGTTCCAGACATGGGTACACGTACCTTCGCAGCAGCCGCAGTCACTGTGACACCCCTCGAAACCGTAAAAGGTACCATCTTCCAACCGCAAGACGGTGGGCGTTTTCAGTATCGAGATATTAGCCGAGACCGCGTCGATGACCTCAAAAGGGAGACTGGAACGAAATAACACGTCCCGAAAGGTCCTTGTTTCATCATGAAGCCGATCCCAGTGATTGAGGGCATAGACTGCACTTTTGCTCGAATCCTTCCACAACGTGGCATAATAATTCCGCCAGTAGGGGGAGATGCCCGCTTCTTCTGCCTTCTCAGCTGTGTCCCTCTGCCAATAGTTCTCACAGACCGGGAAGTTCCAAGCGATAACAAATCGGATCTGTGCGGTCTGGCTCGGCTTCACTGCAACATGAGCCGCTAATGTTCCCTGATTCCCGTCTCCGGCCTTTTCGGCTGCATAGTTGCGCCCGACGAGTGAACCGGGCGTGTTAATATCCCGCCAGTAAATTTCCAGCGAGTCGAACCAGGTTCCTTTGAACCAATACCGTTGATAACTGACCCGTCCGGCATCGGTTGCGACCGCGAGATCTCCATACTGCGGATCAGTATCGGGCAGCCCGTTGGAGGTCATATGCAGGATAGAGAACCCTCTACGGCGGCGAAAGCGATGTATCTGCTGTTTCGGCAGAGGGTTTCCCACTGTACTTGCAATCATGTAGTCGATTGTCTCCTTCGTGGTGTTGGTAATTTCGAACTCAAAGAACGCGGCAGGAATGCCCGAATCCTTATCGTTCAAAGGGATGAAGGGATTAAAGGCGGTTAAGACAATCTTGCCAGGAAACCGCTTATCTTTAAAATGGACCTCTGCGATAGGGTACTTTCCGATGAATGTCGTCTTCCTGAAATGTGGCAGACCAGCAAGCGTTTCTCTCCTCGGACCGGACCCGAAGCCATTGGATTTTTTGCTGCTCAAAGGAGACCCTATATACGGCGGCTGCAGGTCGCCGTGAAGCACGCGCGTGTCCAGCACTCGATCAGTTGTCTCTGCCCGCACGGCGAAATGCGAAAATCCGTTAAGACTATTCTTGTTCGGACGGTTGAATATCTCCCAGTCAATAAGCCGCCCGTCTCCCGCCAAGCCAATGCATCCTGTACCGATGCCCCCTAAAGTGAAGCTGATTTTTCTCTGTTTGGATCCTTTGTAAATAAACTGTTCATTTGGTGTTTTCATCATGTCGAACGCTCCTCAAGCTCAGCGACTGGGGCCGACGCCGCAGGCGGCGGATCCAGTTCGCTGTAGCGCATTGATAGATGTCATTTTGCCAATGTTTAGGATTACGTTTAACGTGCAATACAGCAAGTACAATTATTTTCTTTTGCTAACTTTTGAAGGTCTCGCCGAATGGTTACTATTTCTCCTTCTCTGTAAAGGGTAAAGCAAAAATGATTTATGTCCCTAAAAAATCCTCTAAGCAGGTAAAGAAACTCCTTAATAACTGAAAATATCATAAAGACCTCATTGAAGAGCTCACCGATATTAATGCTGAGTTAATACGAACCAGTAGGCAAGCGGGGCAATTCAAGGAATGAATCATCATCCCGGCTCCCATTGTTCCTCTTCCCCAAGGCTTCATGGTCAGAATTGCCCCTTTTCTGAATCCTGTCCTTATCTTGGCGGAGAATTTCCTCGAAAAGTCCTTGCCGAAAGAAATTATCTCCAGAAAAATAGAAATTCTGCACGGAGAAGATTTTTCGTAGATTTAAAAAACTATATTAGGTATATCTGTTAATCCCTTCCCCTCGTGAACGGCTTTCCCGTGGCGGATTCAACTTCTCTGTTTCTAATTATCCGTTTAAGCACTTATCCGGCGCCCACGTTCCCGGTTACCCGAAGGAACCTA
>QIMB01000284.1 GCA_003233615.1 Nitrospirota bacterium | reverse complement strand
GAAATTCAGGGCAAAGGACCAACTGATTGCTGTCCTTCGTAAGTCTTTTTAAGTCCCCATGTAACACTATGGGCCATAGTGTTACATTTTGAGCCTGTTTGGTCCTGAAAACACCCATTTTCCTTGTCTCAGGTGTCCAAAAATGTAATACTTCGCCTAAGAGAACTGTTACATTTTCATGGAATTCACGAAAAATGTCTGAATTGGAATTATACGATATTGAAGGCAATCGCCTCTACCTGACACAGGATGAGCGTACCGCCTTCTATGATGCCGCCATCAAAGAACCGGGCGAACTCCGCACCTTCTGCCATACCTTGCATGATACCGGGGTCCGTATCTCGGAAGCTCTGGCCTTACGACCTTCAAAAGTGGACCTTTCCGAAAAGGTCCTCCTTATTCGTTCTCTCAAGAAACGCGGGAAGATTATCTGGCGGGCGATCCCGGTCCATGATGCCTATCTCGATACGCTTGAGCTGGTCCACGCGATCAAAGACGCGCAGACACGCAAGCGACGAAAGCCCTTATGGAACTGGTCGCGGGTGCATGCGTGGCGGTTGGTCAAAGGCGTGATGGAGCAAGCCGGGATTGATACCATCCTGCCCCATGCGACACCCAAAGGCTTACGTCATGGGTTTGCCATTCATGCCTTGTCCAAAGAAGTGCCGCTCAACATGGTCTCCAAATGGCTGGGCCATGCGGACCTGAAAACCACCGCGATCTATCTCAACGCGGTCGGTGTCGAGCAGCGGGATTTTGCCTCAAGGATGTGGGACTAGCGCGTTTTCCATTCTGTGAGCGAGATTATCTCAATGGCATGTGCGCCGGCATTCAGCTGCAGCCGGCCACATCAAAACAACAATAAAAACAGTGGGGTAGCAAACCGATAAATCACGAGTTTGAAAACTTCGTCATTTTCCAAATCACCGCGTGAATTATCGAATTTCCTCTTTACCTCAAAATTTTTTGGCCGAGGTTGCCCGTACAGGGTCTAACCTAACAAAGGGACGAAAAGTTGCAGAGGATTTCGTCTAACCTGTTGAAAAACTTATTGAATCGCAAAATTTGGAACTCCCGTTTTCAGTTCGTTTTTTTGGTCGAAAAACGGGAGCGAGCAATTAGGTAATTCTGTAATAAAATTAATGGTTTACGTAGGAGTCTATGCAACTTTCAATACTTTTGTTGGGTTAGACCCTGTGTAGTGAAATGATCTTTAGTCGTCTGACTCCGGCATCATGAAGGCGGCTTTTTGCCACCACATTTCATACATGGGCACGATAAACATAATGAGAAATCCGATGACCATCAGCATATCGCCAGTGAGCATGGTAAAGACAAACATGGGTGACACATAGGTAATGAGCCATGGTGACACAAGATCCAACGTGACGCCCACAAATGAAATCCATGTTGTGAGAACCTTGAGAAACGGGCTGATCATCGTTAAATACAGGACATGTACCAAAATCATAAAGACCACAGGCATGGTAAACAGATGGAAATGCATCGTTTCTGATAACTGCCCGAACGACATGGGCTCACCGAAGTTGGCATCCGAGCCTCGATAATGAGCCGCCAGGCCTTTGGGTGTGAGTTGGGTCATATCGTGCGCCCACACAAAGGTGAAGACAAAACCGGATAGCATGAGAAGCAGAAACCAGGTATAGACCAGTCGTATATGACGGTCAGTGTCGCGGAGGCGAAAGCGGGCATTGAAATTTCGCATTCAATAGCGTTCTTCATTTAGAATCCTAGAAGGGATTCAAAGAACCCTTTCTCGGCATTTCCAGCCACCATCGTGTTTGTGCCCAGCCCGAGTGGCTTTAAATAAAACTCATTAACCAGGACAAGGACTCGTTTCACCCCGGCGCTGGCCGAACGAACCGACATTGTGGCACCGGAAATATTAATAATGTCTCGATTGATGCGAATGGGATCACGAACATCTTTCCCTTGATATTGGTAATTGAAGCGTTTTGTGGCGATTTCGTTGCCACGGGCTTCGCGATAGATTAGGACTTCAAAGTTGGCAACCTCGCCTTCGGCATCAATCCCGACCATATATGTGATGGGACGATGTTTGCCAATGGTGTTTTGCACAATAGCATACCCGTCGGTTTTGCCTTGTGTTTCGCCGATATACACTGTGAACGACGTTTCGGGAAACTTCCATCCAATGCCTTGTTCAACGAGGACTTTTTGTTCGGCAGTCAACGAAAGTGTCTCCCGACGAATGTTTCCCGATTCGGGGAACATGACTGTGGCGGCTTCATCTTCCGTGAAATAGACTTCCATGTGTCCGAGTTCCTCGGGATTCAGCCACCGCTTCAGCTCATGGTCCCAAATCTTCTCAAGATTGGGTTCTGCGGCATGCAGGGAGGAAATGTTTGCTCCTGCGAGGAAGAGGATTATGCTAGCCATGAAAAGTTTTTGGATGATGGATGAATGAGAAAAAGTTAACATGCCTGCCTCTTTAACCGGTTGTGAATGCGGGTTGTTAATTGGCGTTCTTGTTCTTCATGGGGGGGTATTTGGCGCCACGCACGAGATTGCACGCCTTGTGGTGACCAGAATTCCCGAATTTGTTTGACGGTGATCTGGCTGCCATTTTTTTCAGGGGTGATATTCAAAATAAATCGGGCCCGTTCTTCATTCATGCTGCGTTGAAAGAGTCCGCCACTAACGGTCTTGGGGTTATGGACCGAAATCCAAGCAGTTTCAATGACGCCATTGGCTTTATCGATTCGGCGCAATTCAAATTCTTGCAGGCTTGCCAGGGCAACGCTCCAGCTTTCATCTAGTGAACAGGTCGTGGCAACTCGGGGCGCGCTGTACCAGCCAGCACACCCCGAAGAGAGGAAGAACGCAACGCAAACACTAAGAAGGGATCGATTCATCTTTTAGAAATACGTGGCCCACGCCATCTGCCAGCCGTTGCGTGACTGGGGATCATCTTTGTGGTCGTTAAAGGTCCAAGCGAATTTGAGCACGGAATCTTCAACAGGTCGGAAATTGAACCCGAGAGTGAGTCGTTGTATCTCATTGATATTTCCTTTCCGTTGAGAATTGGTGTCGACCTCTCCCCATCGCACAATGGCCGTGAACGTGGAAGAATCACCAAAATGCGTCGGAGCCATTCGTTTGAGAAATTCCGGCATGAAATGGTAATTGGCTTGTACGTTATACCCGTCCATTCGTTTAGGAGGTGTTCCATTGGCTGCATCAGGATTTTTCGAACCTCCTCCAATTCGCGTCCAAGCGGCCTCTCCGAGCAATTCAAAGGGGCCCCGTTGAATTAAGCCGTCTATCGCAAAAATAGTCATAAAGTGGTCACCCTCATCGTCCCATTTTCCATGATGTACGGAGCCTGCGACTTCAATGCCCAGGAAAGGACTCACCGCCACTCGACTGGCGATGGCTTTATTTTCATTATTATCGGTTTGAAAGCTGCCTCGGCGTCCTCGATACCCTTCTTCTCCGAACGTGGCTCCACCTGGAGCGCTGCTTCCTCCATCAAATCCTTGGGTGACGTAAAATTCGTAGTCGACCTTGGCCAGTTGTGTGGGGTAGAACGTGCCGAAAATCCCCACGCCAGATTCGGCAAAGGTCGAAGGGATGATCAAGCGGCTGACCATGGGCCGAAGGGGAAGGTCATTCAATGGTGTGTCATGAACAAGATTGAACCGACCCAAAGGAATCAAAAGGATCCCGGCTCTCAGGTTCAACAAATCGTTGAACCGATAGTCCATGGCAGCGAATTCGATCTTGACGTCCCCATCGCCTTGATTGCCTTGAGGCCCACCATGCTCAATTTCAAGTTCGGTTGCGATGCTCAGTCGATCCGTGATTTGCGAATAAAAGAATGGTACAAATCGTTCTTGGTCAAACTCAAGCCCTTCTCGGCAATCACGTGACCCTGCGTTATTACAGTCTGAGATCATGAAGTCTATGTAACCGCCGAGGATGGTTTTTGGTGCACGCACGAAGGGTTTAGCATAAATGGTGCGGCCACCTTGAAGAATATTGCCACCAGTCATCACCTCGTTGCTTCCTTGTTGAATCCTCTGTTGAGTTCTATTGGTTTGACCTAAGCCGGGTATTTGCTCAAAATCGGTTGGAGGAGTGTTTTGAGGTGTACGAGAAAGAATCTCTTCCAACCGTTGATCCACAATCCGTTCGATGTCGTCCTTCGAAACCGCGGAAATTGGAGTTGCAGAAAGAGTCTCATCTTTTGCAATGGCTATATTACTCAATCCAAACTCTCCTACTAATAAACTGAAGGCTGCCAAGGCCCCAAACATCAAGCGAAACGTCATAATGCATACTCCCATGCATTAGGGACTCCATGGTCCTCTGAGGTGAATGATAAAATGGAGCTCAGAGGCCCTCAGCTATTGTTATCGCAAGTTGATCAAACGGTTAGGACGATGTCCTTAAGGCAGGTGGATCCGAGCAGAGTGTGACGGTCACATCGGAGTGTAAAAGAGTAGAAAAAGGTATCGAAACAAGACGTTTGCATCGCTTGCATTTTAATTCAACACTCCTCACACCTAACTTGGCCACTAACTGCCCACATTCACACCGAGCCTCAGACAGGTCAGAATTTGAACCTGTGATATCCGTTTTCTCCTGACTTGTGTTCATGTGTACTACAACCGACTGTTGTACGTATTGAGAATGATTATGAATTCCGAGATAGTTGAAATTGATAACCATTATTAATAATAGAACTATGACCGAATTGTCAATACCCCCAGGGGACGTTCCTCCGAAAGTATAGTGCCTAAGGGGTTTTAGTTAGAGTAAGGTTTTATCAATTAATTGGGCAGCTCTTTTTATGCTGGGACCTATTATTGGTCCTTTTCCTTGACAAATAATATTCGTATTTAGGACAAGTGTCCGGTAGAATGGGGGCACCGATGGGGGCCAGAAGTTCTCATAACACAGGGTTATTGATATTTGATTGGGTGGCTGCTGGCGTTTTGTTGTCTATGTGTCTTCATCTAGCAGGGTGCTCAATCTCGGGATCAAAAGATCTAGAAAGGTCCACTGGGTTTGAGCCCATTGTAGTGGGCTTTGTTCAGGTAGAGCCAACTAGACCGTTCTTCCGAAAACATCAAACGGAAGCTTTGATTAAATTTTTTGATGTGAAAAATATCAAGACAGGGGAACGGACCAGAGTCCATATGGAACCAGGGGCTGAGAGGTTTGTGACGAGGTTGTCTCCAGGCGAGTATGAATTGTTTCGGATACAGATCGGCGAAGGTCCCTTTCGGTCAGAATCCATGGTCAACATGACCTTTCAGGTGTATGCGGACAAAGTTGTGTATCTGGGGATTTGGCGATTGCGGATCGATCCGCCAAAAACTGTACGGATGTTTCAATGGGATGTTCTAGCTGAAGCTCCCAATTGGGATCTTTTGCTCGTCTCGCATCCTGATATTGGCGATAAGCCGTTATTGATTTCTCTGCTGCAACCCGTGACCTCTCACGTTCGTCTTTTTGCTGTGGCCCCTTCCCAGCCCAGAGCCAAATATTTTTATCGAAGATAACCATGCAATAATCATGACGCGTACGATTTCTCACTTCGAGACTCAAATAGCTACAAGAGAAGAACAGTGCATCAGATAGCAAATAAACGATCAGTGGCATTTAAATTCGGCCTAATCTTGATGTTACTCCTTGGCTTATTGGCTATGAACCTGGGAGACGTTCATTCTAAAGAGGTCCTCATCAAGCGTAGCCAATATTTAATGGGGACGTTGGTTTTTGTCACCGGTGTGGCCACGCAGGAAAACATCGCGAAGAATGCGGTGGCAGCGGGTTTGGCTGAAATTCGGCGCATTGAACACTTCATGAGCACCTGGATTCCCACGAGTGAACTCTCACAAGTCAATGCTGCAGCAGGACAGCATCCTGTGCAGGTCAGCACAGAAAATATGGAAGTACTGAAAGCCTCATTGCACATGGCGATCTTGACGGAAGGTGGATTCAACATTGCCGTAGGCCCTGCTGTTGAGGCTTGGAATGTGAGTCAGAAAGGGAGAATTCCTTCGAAGGAAGAATTGAATGCGATGCGGCCACTCATTTCTCTGGAAAACATTGTGTTGGATGAACAAGCTAAAACCGTGTATCTCACACGTGCAGGGATGAAAATTGATGTTGGTGGAATTGGCAAAGGTTATACGGCCGATCTGGTGGTAGCCGTCATGCAAGCCGCAGGGGCGACGGCAGGTGTGGTTGCGCTTTCAGGCGATATCAAAACCTTTGGCCGCATGCCGGATCAGGAGCGGTTCGTGTTTGGGATTCAACATCCTCGCAAAGAACAAGGGCACATTTTGGGATGGATCGAATTAGAAAATGAAGCTGTATCGACCGCGGGGGATTATCAACGATATATCATGCAAGACGGAATTCGCTATCACCATATTCTAGATCCGGCTACGCTGCAACCAGCGCGAGGCTGTCAAAGCGTGACGATCATTGCCAAAGAGGGTGTGATGGCTGATGGGTTAGATACGGGGATTTTTGTCATGGGACCAGAAAAAGGCATGGCCCTTATTGAATCGTTATCTGATGTGGAAGGAGTGATTGTTAATGCCCAAGGGGAAGTGTTGATTTCCTCTGGCCTTAAATCTCGCTTGAGATTAGAGCCCTAGATGTGTTAGCCAAGATTTGACCTTGACAGACCGTGTCAGATTAGATCGTGCCCTATTCCGAAAGCAGACGTTCAACCATCCCCAATCTATCGCTCTCAAACAGTCCGCAATCGGCCAGAAGCGGTCAGTCGCAACGCCTTATGTCCTAGCTGGAATATTCAGCGACAACTTGAATTTCACCGATGATGTTGTCGTTTAATTCCTCCATTTTTTCGGCTGGAATCCACCACTCCATGTGATGTGAAGCCCCTACTTGTTGCACATCGAAATTGTCCATGAACGCTTTTTTGACTTCGAATTTGGTAACGTATCCGTCCTCACCATCCTTTGCGTTCCACCGTTTTGCGATCTCGGCGGCGTATTGCTCATTGGTCACCGGATAGAAGATTGGCTGCGCCGGGAGTCGCGGTGGCCAACGACGGAACTTGCGCTCCCGAAGCAGGGCCAACTCCGCATTTCCTACAGGGCGGTACAGGACAACAGTCTCTTTCTTTGCCATCGGTTAAGCCTCAATGCGAATCTGAACGACGCACTTCGTCTCACCCCCCCTGGTCCCACGACTTCCGACGAAGATGCTGCACAACGTAGTCAATCTCAGCTTTGCGGCCACATAGGTACAAATCGGCCTGTTCTTTGCTATTTGATTCTCGCGTCCAATTGCTAGTAGTCCCGTCTTCCTCTGTTATTTCAAACTCAGGCCAGTCATTCATGCTGCCCATATAGACGCGAGTGATGGTCCCGCTAATTGTGTGAATCGGCAAATTTCCCACTTCGATCTCCTGCCACCACACATCGGAACCAAATAGTCCATGCGTTTGCTCGATCCCGAAATCAGTGGTCGTGAGAGTTGCTTTTTGAGTCAGAGACACACGTTCTTGATCTGATCTGAGGTCGTAGACTAGGCGCACCATTCGTACATTACCCTCGTTCCAGCACATCCTTGATCAACGGCTGCTTTGGGTCGTTTGTAGCCAGTCGGCGCACGAGCCTGCGCGCGTCCGCTTTGGAGCGATTTGACACTGTCTGCCAGGTCAGATCTGGGTTAGCACACTTAAGATTAAACTCAATGGTAATAATATCTGTCAGTTTCCTCAGGTGTTACTGAATAAGCGGCCGTGGGCCCCACAGGATTAACCCCGCGCCCATCAGACAGATTCCCGCACCAATAATATCCCACCGATCGGGAATGACTCGTTCCACCGCGAGAAGCCATAACAGAGAAGCCGCGATGTATACTCCTCCGTAGGCGGCGTAGGCGCGTCCCGCAAAAGCTACTTCGGAGCGTGTCAGCAGCACGCCAAAGATGACAAGGCTCACTGCGCCCACGATGCCCCACAATGGTGACCGTCCCATCCGTAGCCAAGTCCAAAACGCAAAGCACCCGCCAATTTCAGCGATTGCTGCCGTAATATAGATCGCTATGGTGTTCATTTAGAAATCCTTTTAAAAAGGTATTATTTAATTTGATCTCTCAATGGAATTCGTGAGAAACATTTTTTCCCAGGCCTTCAGATCTTTCAACACGGTCTCAATGAGCTTGTCGGGCTGCTTGATGAGCATTGCTCGTTTTTCTGGGGGGATCTCGACGAGATCATGTAAGTGCTTATCCGACCATTGGGCCAGATGGGTGAGAACATGAATGAGATCTTTCCCTTTGGGTAGTAAATAATAGAGTTTTCTTCTGCCACTTGCCGGATGGGGGATCGAATCGATCAGCCCGTGTTCTTCGAGATTTTTTAAGCGATCCGATAAGATATTGCTTGAAATCCCTTCCTCTGCATTCAACATATCCTTGTATTCATGACGACCTAGGAACATGAGGTCTCTGATGATTAAGAGGGTCCAATGATCACCGATGAGATCAAGGGCGCAAGCCAGAGGGCAGGTTGTGCGACTGTAATGGGCGGTTTTCTCGGGCATGGTCTATAAATGTATTACATTTGCAAAATGCAACTATTTATTGTAGTCTGTCAAAATACTTGCAAGTTGAAAGTGTTAGTGCTATTCCCAAGAGTCCATGAAATTTCACTCACCATCTCAAAAAAGTAGGGAACGGTGGTGATGTTTCACTTCCATATATACCATACAAAGGAGATGATATGAGTACATTAGTCGATGTGGCAAAACGAATGACCAAAGCCTGGGAAGAAAAAGATGAATCGACGTTTCGAGCCTGTCTTCATGACGACTACACCTTCAAGGGCCCCATGATGGAAATGCGAAGTGCCAATGAAGCTCTTGAATGTATGAGGCAGTGTACATTTGAGTTCACCAATGAAAACTGTGAAGTCGTGGTTGAGGACAATACCCTTGTCCACATTTTTGATTGGAAAGTAACAGTGCCATTTCAGGCCACGATTTCCATGGTCGAGGTCATGGAATTTGAAGGAGAAAAGGTCAAGCGCGCCCGCCTGTTCTTTGATTCGGCTCTTTTTCCCGCCGAGGTGAAGCAACAGATGATGGCTGAAACAGCTGTGTAATCCTAAAATTCACCTAAAATGGTGGTGGATGTAAACAAAAAAGGGGCCCTTGGGGTTCCTTTTTTTATGTAGTAATCGAGTCGAGCGTACTTGTGCTGGATTTTTTGATTTATCCTCTTGCCCTTGGCTAATCCCTCTTTGGAAGAAATCCTTTTGATGGTAGGGAATGCCTCAGATTATTATGGGGCACACAGTGATATCCGCCATTCATGGAACTCAGTTATAGTCTGGATGTAGGGTTATTGTATGGAGCCTCAACGGAATCCTTTCGGGATATTACAATAATCACCAATTTCATGATGCCTAAGAAACCGCTTGTGAGTGTCGTGATCCCTGTTTTTAACGGGAGTTCATTTGTTGCAAGGGCTGTAGACAGTGTGCTGGCTCAAACATGTAAGGATTTCGAGATTATCATTGTTGATGATGGTTCGACTGATGATACCCAAGCCGTCCTCGCGCAATTCGCCAATCAACCGAACATGACCTGCCTTTACCAAGAAAATGCAGGTCCAGCTCAGGCCAGAAATTCAGGCATCAAATCAGCCTCAGGGGAATATATTGCGTTCCTTGATTGTGATGATATTTGGTTTCCAGAAAAAATGGAGCAGCAGCTTGCCATTCTACGAAGAAACACCAAACCAGGGCTGGTTCATGCCAATTATGAGGTGATTGATCCTCGCGGCCGGGTAATCAAGCGAGCGAGAGCTGGACGTAGCTGTGAGCCTCTACACGTGGCCTTTACGGGTGGGCAAGCACCTACATTGTCTGCAGTAATTGTGAGACGAGTCCTGTTGGAACAGGTTGGGGGATTTGATCCAAACTTATTTGTTTCTGAAGATTCGGACTTGGGCATTCGACTGCATGACGTCGCGAGATTTGAATGTATTGATCGGGTTTTGGTTCACAAATTTCGGCAGATCCATGGGTATTGGGACATCCCTTGTGACGAGCGTACACATTGTGAAAAAGTCCTGAGCAGCCGGGAACGTTTTCTCACACGCTTACAGAGTCGTCCCATCCTGAACAAGCAGCAACTCGGCGCCCTCAATCGCGAATGGAGTGGCTATTACGTAATGAAAGGCACATTCGAAGAACGGCAGGGAAGATGGGTTGAGGCTCGTAAGCAATATCTGGCAGCAATTCAAAAAGAACCCTTTCGATTGCGTGGATATAGCCGTTTCTTGCGAGCCGTTCGACTGTAACCGAGTCATTTTGAAAAACAAGTCTGAGGAGCAGGGGGGAGAAATAAAAAAGGGGGCTGGATA
>QIMB01000285.1 GCA_003233615.1 Nitrospirota bacterium | reverse complement strand
ACAACAATCACTGCGCGTGTATTCTCCATGGCAGCTATGCTCTCCGGTGAAGGCGTTCTTGGGCGCACCTTGGAGCAAATCAAGGGCTGTTCTGTTTTTCATGAGATTTTGGCTTTTTTCTCATATTGCCATCGTATGACTGTTCTCTTACATGCACGAAATGACAGCACAATCGTTGAATAACATCAACCCCCAAAATCTCAATTCCACCAATGTCGAAGGACCGCAGTCCCGGAATACAGTCCGCGAGTGTATAAAGTGGTGAATGGTGGGAGAGAAGTAAGGTGGGAATAATTGCACCAAGATGTGTCCTCACTTGACAGATCAAGGAGTCCTGAAGCATGTAACCGACTAGCCAATTCAGTTACATGGGGGCGTTTACGTGTAAAGTATAGGTAGACTAAACGAACGGCGATTATGCAAGCGGTCTGCGTTTCATTTTACCGTGTTTCACATGCAAAACCTGAACGGTTTGACCCGAGATGTGGAATAAAATTCTATAATTGCCGAATATTAAATTTCTGATTTCATAATCATGAAAGGCCATTTCTTCGGCATAGGGGCAACGGGCAGGAGATTTATCCAGAGTAGAAATATTGTTCATAATTTCTCCATACCATTTAAGAGCATTGTTTATGGAATCCTTGGCGATTTCATGAACGTAATGCTCAACTTCATCCTCAACAGTTGGCGAAATGTTAACTTTAAAAACCCGCATTTGGATATTGAGACGCAAGTTTTTTGCTTAGTCTAGAGAACGCTTTATTGGCAGAAATGCCTTTGCCCGTATCATGTTCTTTTTTAGATTTTGCTATGTGTTTGAGCGAGTGTAATAAACTCACCATTTCTTCATAAGATTTTGCATCCTGAATGACAAGTTCGGCTTTGCCATTCACGGTTAACACTTCAGGTTGGCCGGTCTTTTTGAGCCGTTTAATATGCTCGGCAGGCTTACGGCTAAAATCGGAAACAGGCCGAATTGAATCAATTGTAAACATGGCAGCTCCTTTCGACAGAAAATTTACTGACAATTATCAGTTTATCCTATTTTTCAACCCCTTGCAATCCTTTCCAAGTGGGTGGCAAAAAGTGAAGACTGTTTAAACCATAGGAATTTGCTGTGGCACTTTAGAAACTATGACCTCGTACCAAAAACTTTGCGGGGCTTGCCAATTAATCAGGGAAAATCGAAAAATGCAACCGAATAGACAACTCGGCTACATGGAACCAAAAGATAGCAGCAGACCGTTACGGTGTCGTTGTAACGAAGGAAAAAAAGACTGTATGAATCAGGAAGAAAACTACACAGCCAGGTTATGAGAAAACTCCCCATAGAAACCCTAGAGAGATCATGCGCTTTTGGCTCAAATCTCATCACGCGTCTCGTCTCCTGTGCCATTGGTATGAAAAAATCGGTGATTCACTGCAAGCCTTCCGACAGCTCCGTTGAAACAACGGATACTTAGGGCTCGCAAAATCATAACTTCCTCTTTTCGCATCCCACCTTCAGGTCACCTTAGGTCGATCTTCACTCGCCAAATCCTCAGCGTAGTTCTTGCTACGCTTGCGGTTTGGCTCCATCAGATCGATCCAATCTGACCAAAATCTGGGCGCGAATTCCAGGAAGTTATTGTTTCGCGAGCCCTTAGGAGGTGGCTTAGGAATGAGTGATGGGTTCTCAGCTTTATCACACAACGATTTTTATGGATAAACAATTCATATGTTTTTCGCTCATTAGGTTGAATAGCGGATGGAGGTAGGAAGCGTTTCTAAGGCCTGAAGAATTTTTTCGCGTGTTTCGGGATCAAAGTCATTGGCATAGAATCGAAGAAACAATTCAGAGCGTATAGCTTTCTCAGTGGTTTGAGGGGCGGCCTGTACAATGGAGGCTCTCACAATTTTTTTAGCTGTGTTGTGCATCGAACAGCCCATTTTAGCTGTTCCGCACCTGATCGGTTCATGATTATGTCCCTGTAGAGTTTTTCCATGTGGGGCGGTGTGTCTTTCATCCACTGATGGCCTTGATGACATGTCGAGACTCTTTGAGCCAATGAGTCAGGATTGTTTGGTATGAGCGAATATACACCATAGCAAATTCTTCAATATGCTGAGTAAGAACAACAAATCCTGTCAGGGGTTGAGAGAGGTCACGAAGGAGATCGGACTTCTCCTAACACCTCAATCATCTCGTGATGAATCAAGCTATTGGTAGCAAGGATGGTCTTGTCATAGATGGAATAGGGTTCGCCCGCGTAATTCGTTATTTTCCCGCCAGCTTCTTCTACGATGACTTTTCCTGCCGCGGTGTCCCATGGGCTGAGTTGTAGTTCCCAGAATCCATCGAGTCGACCGCAGGCGATGTAACAGAGGTCGATAGCGGCTGTGCCGGTACGGCGCATGCCTCTTGCGCGAACTGTGAATGCACAGAATTCTTTGAGGTTATTGTCTGTGGCGGTATGAATATCATAGGCAAAGCCAGTCACTAACAAGGCTTCAGCGAGCTTTGGTGTGGCCGACACGTGAATGGGCGTCCCGTTGAGTGTGGCACCTCGCCCCTGTTGTCCCAGAAAGAGTTCATCCCGCGTGGGATCGAAGATCACTCCAAGTACACAGGTTCCTTGGTATTCCACTCCAATTGACACGTTGTACATGGGAAAACCATGGGCGAAGTTGATCGTGCCGTCTAGCGGGTCGATGATCCATTTAATAGGATGATGAGGGATGTCCTGCAACCCTTGTTCTTCACTGAGAATCTGATGGTCTGGAAAGGTTTTTTGGATTAACTGAATGATGGCTTTTTCCGATTGTAAGTCGGCTTCAGTGACGAGGTTAATCGCCTGGTCTTTTGAATGGATCGTAAAACCCTTTTGAGCATAGTCTTGGAGGATGGCTCCACCAAGTCGTGCGGCTTGGATGGCGGTCTGTGTAAGGTCGTTGATTTCGTTTACTGATAGGGTCATGGTTGGGATCGAAAGATTGTGAGCAGCATGACTGATATGACGGGTAATCCTAAGCCTATAACGATGGTTGAGGGAAATGAGAATTCGAGGAAGAACGTCTGAGGAAAAACACGCCGAGAGCAGGTGGCCCTACCCCCGGCGGTACTGCTGGCGGGACTGTCACATTACTTTTTCTTGGTTTTTGCCTTAGCCTTTGGTTTAGCGGATGCCGCCTTTTTCTTTGGAGCGGCTTTCTTGCTTGTCACTGCCAAGTCACTCACCTCCTTTCACCCAGAAGGGAACTCTTGCGCTAGACGACTTTCGTTAAAGGCTTGTCCTGATTGACTTCAAACGTATTGGGTCCAACCTTGCGGAACCGCGAGTCCCGTTTTAAAGAGGTGGCGATCGATGTCACAGGGGTTTTTCCTCTGATTGGCATCCCACCCTCTTTGAGTCGTTGGTACAGATCTTTAGCATGCAGGGGACGACCTACCTCTTGCAAAACCATGTACACCGCATCGGGGACACTTCGTCCGACATACTTACTCCGCCCCAGAAGAATCTCGCGCGATTTAGTCGCAACATGGACGTCAGATGCCGACACTTCCCCCTTTTCGTGAGATGCGATTTGGAGCGAGAGGCTGGCCAGCTTCGCCTTGTCAGCTTCCACTCGATACAAGGTTGTTGCCAGCTCCAAGTATTTCTCAACCGTTGCGATTTCTTCACCTAATTGCTCCCGCTTCTTTTGAAGGTCTTTGCGTTTGCGTTCGTACACACGGATCCGCTGTTCCAAACCGCCAAGAATATCTTGGAGTTCATCATCTTGATTCTCCATAGTTCGATCTCCACCATATATAGATTGATATTCTATTCGCGTTTTAAAGCAAAGTCAATAAGCAAGCTTTATGCTTCATTTTTTATGCATGACTTTGTATTTTTTTATAAAGTCGCATTTGTGTAAATATAGTCAATGGTATATTTGTGTATGAGCATCGATGTTCAATATGATGCAATGAAGAAAGCCAATTAGAAGTGGTATGTGAATGCAGGTCAATCAATATCTAGTAGTCTATGCCATTTCAAATATGAAGTATGGATTTCAAATTGTGCTTTAGTTTTGCAAATAAAAAGAAGCAGTATTGCAAAGAACAAAATTTTCTTATTGTTTGTGCCAGAAAATATTTGAATGTTTATCATGAGAAAAGAAAAAGTGTGAATTTTCCTCAACCATTCTTTGCGCAATATCGTCTATATGCATGTAAGGTAAAGTACCTAAGCTTAATGCTTGTGCTGATTTATTTCATGACGAGTTGATTGCCTGGGTCTTGAGAGATGGTATGGTGGAGCTCGTTGTTTTTTGAACACATTCAGCAGGATATGAATATGGATAAACTACCCGTCAATCTTCTCGCACTCAATGTTCAAGAAGTGACTGAATTGGTTTACAAGCTTGGCTGGCCACGGTACCGACTGCAGCAAATATTGAAATGGCTGTATCAGCATCGAGTGAGCGATATTGATGCCATGACCAACTTATCTAAGATTGATCGTGCGCGCTTGCGGCAAGTGGCTACCGTTCAAAGGGACGACGTGCTTTCTCGTCATATTGCACAAGATGGCACGGGAAAATATGTATGGCGCTTGAGCGATGGTTTGGCTGTGGAAACGGTATTGATCCCCGAAGAGCGTCGACGGACGTTGTGTCTCTCTTCGCAAGTAGGTTGTACCTTGGATTGCGGGTTTTGTTTGACGGCTCAGATGGGGATCAAGCGAAACCTGCGTGCTCATGAAATTGTCGGACAAGTGTTGAATGTTCAAGCCGATTTGCCTGAAGGTGAACATTTGACTTCGCTGGTTTTCATGGGGATGGGGGAGCCGTTGATGAATTTTGAGGCCGTTGCCGATGCCATTCAGCGAATCACAAATATGGAGTGGGGATTAGGTTTTTCCCCACGACGCATTACGGTATCCACGGCGGGATGGATTCCGCGATTTCCAGATGTGCGACGCCTTGGCGTGAATTTAGCCATTTCTTTAAATGCGACGACAAATGCGCAGCGTGAACATCTGATGCCGGCGGTGAATGCACGCTATAATCTCGATACGTTACTGAATGCGTGTGGTGAGTATGTGAAGTATAGTGAGCGACCATTAACCTTCGAATATGTCTTGCTTGCTGGCATCAATGATACTCCTGAGGATGCGCATCGATTGGCTTCCTTGTTGCGTGGCATTCGATGCAAGATTAACCTTATTCCCTTTAATGCGTTTTCTGACAATTCCTTTCAACGACCAACCCCAGATGTCATTGATGCATTTCAGCAGATTGTTCGCAATCGTGGGCTGGATGTGTTTCTACGAAAAAGTCGCGGGGATGATGTGTTGGGAGCCTGCGGGCAATTGGGTCGATCAGCGTCAGAAATGCTACACCCCTTGATGCGTCAATCAAAGAAAACTCTTCCAATGTATGCGAAGTCTTGAGCCGGCCTTACATACGAAATACGTGAACCTGAAGAAGGTGCTGCAAGACCTTGGCTCGGTCGTCGTGGCATTTTCTGGAGGAGTCGATAGTACTGTCGTGTTAAAGGTCGCAGTTGATGTTCTTGGGAAGTCGGCGAAAGCCGTTATTGCCGCTTCGCCGACCTTGCCAGCCAGCGAGCTGGAAGATGCGCATCGACTGTGTCGGGCAATTGGTGTCTCTCTGCAAGTAGTGAAAACCGATCAATTAGCTATCGAGGCTTTTGTACAAAATGATGCCACACGATGTTTCCATTGCAAAACGGATCTCTATCAGTTGTTGTCTCGTATTCGGGAATCCGTCAGTTTTCATGCCATCGTTGATGGCACGAATATCGATGATATGGGTGAAGATCGACCAGGTATCCAAGCCGGCAAGCAGTTAGGAGTACGCAGTCCATTGTTGGAAGCGAACTGTCAGAAGTCTGATATTCGTCAGTTAGCGCAAGCTTTGGGGTTAGACAACTGGAATAAGCCAGCTGCAGCCTGTTTGTCATCTCGTATTACACGAGGCATTCCGATTACCAAAACAGCTCTGTCTCGTGTGGAACAAGCTGAGGCGTTTTTGCTGGCAGAGGGGTTCGTTCAGGTGCGGGTTCGCTTCAACGGAGAGATGGCGCGGATCGAGGTAGGACCCTCAGAAATTTCAATGCTCACGGAAGAAACTAGACGCACTCGTGTGCTCACGGCCTTTAAAAGTATTGGATTTCACATCGTCACCGTTGATTTGGAGGGCTATCGTGCTGGTGGAGGAAATTAGCGATTGGGTCGTGAGGATGTGACAGGCAAAAAAAAGAGGGAAGTTACCTTCCCTCTTTGACCTATTCGAAAAATGTCTTGCGAAGTCCTAGGCAATAAGACAACAAGCCAGCACTGGCATATTGCTGAGCAGTTCGTCGAAGGCTAGTTTTTGGAATGTGCGGACACTTCGGCCAATGCTTCTTGTGCAAATCGTCGATGATCGTCATCTGATAAGCTGCGACCAATGACTTTCTCCGCCACCAAGATCGCGAGGTCTGCTGTTTGACTTTTGATGTCCTCGACGGCTTTTCGACGCTCGCGCTCAATGTCCTGCGTGGCTTCCTCCTTGATACGTTCTGAGTCTGCACGAAGCCGCTGCTGGTTTTCATCAAGCAGCCGCTGGGCTTTTTGTTTGGCCTCAGCCATAAGGGCTTCTGCCTCTTTGGCCGCAAGCTGTAGCTTCGTTTCGTATTCCTTCAGCTTGTGTTCTGCCGTCGCACGACTCTGTTCGGCCTGATCAAGGCTCTCGCGGATTTTCCGTTCACGAGTCTCAAGTGTTTCCAGAATCGGGGGAAATGCATACTTGTAGAGTACCCAGAAGAGGATGGAAAACGACAGAATTTCCCAGAAAATCAGCGACGAAAAAAACTGTGAATCAAATTGTGGCATAGCGCAGTTGCCCTTTACCCTTTGCCCATGATGATAAAGGCAATGACGAGTCCGTAGAGTGCGATGGCTTCAACAAGTGCGAATCCGATCCACATATACTTGCCCACTCGAGCTTCTGCCTCTGGCTGACGAGCAACGGCTTCAATCATCTTTCCAAAAATATACCCGATGCCAATACCGGCACCGGCAAAACCTGAGGCCGCGAGGCCCATTCCCAAAAGTGCTGCTGCTGCAGAATCCATTGTAGTGTGATCCTCCCGGTTTAAAAGGGACTAAAAGTAAAAACTGACTCTCAGTGTGTGAGCGTGCTTAATGCAGATGAATAGCATCGCCAATATAGACACATGTTAAGACGACAAAAATATAAGCCTGAATAAACGCAATACCCACTTCTAGTCCATATAAGACGATCGTAAAGGAAAATGGCAACCATCCTATGAGGAGCCCGCCTCCAATTGTCAATCCGAACAATACCCCGAGAATGACATGCCCTGCCGTCATATTGGCAAATAATCGCACAGCTAGAGATATTGGTCTCGCTAATTGACTAATGAGTTCTATCGGAATCATGAGGGGAAGGAGCCATCCGGGCGTCCCGGGAGGCACCAGAATGCCTAGAAATTTTGCTCCATGTAGTTGAAACCCGATAACGAGGCTCAGACCATAGACCGCTATGGCAAAGACCCCTGTCACGACAATCTGACTCGTCACGGTATAGGAGCCAGGAATGAGTCCGAGAAGATTGCTAAATAAGATAAAGACAAAGAGTGAACTGATGAAGGGAAAGTATCGCATTCCCGCAGGGCCCATGGTGTCCTGGATGATGCCGCGAATGAAGTCTACGAGTAATTCAGCCAGGCTCTGAAGCTTAGAGGGTACGAGTGATTTGGCAGCGCCTGCTTTCAAGAGAAAGACGGAGCCTACACCAACGATAATCCACATCAACACAACGGCTTTATTGACAGAAATGTCAATACCGAAAAGAGAAAGTGGGATGATCGTATGAAGTTCGAAGGAATGTAACGGATCTTCCAAAACTAAACCTTATGCTTTGCGGCTATGTTCCCCACCGCTTGGCTGCGCGGTAGGCGTTGCGAATTCCAGCGACCAATCCTAAAACCAAACCAATTGACACACCCCATGGTGTGGAATCAAACACATATGAATCAACTAACCATCCGAGGAATCCACCGACGATAAGTGAGGCAAGAAGATCTGTTCCCACTCGCATCGCTCGTCCCAGCCCCGTGAACAGTGGATCCTGAGAAGATGCCATTTTGTTACCGGTTTCAAGACGAGTCGTTGGAAGGGACTATATTCAAACAAAAAACATAAATCTTGTCAAGCGATAGCCTCCCATAATTGGTGAAATATGGTAGAGTATGTTGGTATGACGTTGAAAAGTTTTTTCAGGCTATACGCTATATTCCTTTTCAATCATTTCCAAAATGACCATTATGAAGAAAACAAGCATGCTATCTTTGCTCACTCTTGGCTGTGCAGTGAGTGGGGGCCTTGTTTTTGCCAATCCTTCGGTGGATGATCTCCCTGACTTAACTGGCGGAGTTGTCCCTATTGTGCAGTATAAAAATTCCGAGCCTCTTTCCGGGACGAACCTCACCTCTGTGAGTGAAGTGGAATATACGGTCAAAGTAAGAAATCAAACGGGCGATCCTGTGCTTGCTGACTCCTTAATTCTTGTTGTGGATGCAGTGAAAGAAATATCAGGAAAGGAGATTTCTGATCGTGTGAAAATTGAAGGGTTCGATGGCATCACGGCAGAAGGAAAGCCGTTTTTTTATATTCCAAGCTCAGATGCTGAGTTGGCGCCGTATAGTGAAAGCGAATCAGTGACGATTCGTGTGAGTAATCCAGACTATCTTCGTTTTTTTCCACCGAGTATTCGAGTTCGCGGACTCCGTCGTTCACCGGGAGAAGCCGTCAAAGGTCTCTTGGAATCACTGGTCCAGAAAGGAATCCTCGCTCCCGAAGAAGCCGCGAATGCTTTGAGGGCGACTTCTCCCACAGCCTCAACAAATCCCTAACTCTTTGTCTGTTCTTCCCACCCAGAGTGAAGGGGGGGGCAATACAACCCTTCCTTCTCCTAAGACCTTTCCTCTTGTGCTCCCATGCTCGGTGAGTGTTGATGATCCGTTTGAGTTGTATGGGCGGGTCACAGAGTACGCCCCGCACTCATTTTTCATTGAACAGGAGACTCAGGATGGGGGCGTTTCACAGCGGTTTTCATACCTAGGATGTGATCCATATCGAGTGATCAAAGGAAAAGGGCATTCCATTCAAACACGCTCGAGCGGAGTATGGACAGAACAAGAATGCGATCCCTTTTCGTTTTTACGAGAACAATTTCGTGAGTCGCCCTCTGCCCTGCAATCATCCTTCCTGCCCTTTCTAGGCGGAGCGATTGGGTGCTTCAGCTATGATTCGGCCAGGACATTTGAGACGCTCCCCGAACATGCATGTGATGATCTTGATTTTCCTGACATCTATTTCCTTTTTGTCGAAGTGTACGTCGTCGTTGATCATCACATGTCGAATGTCTGGCTGGTCTTTTCGCCTTCTCCGGAACGGAAAAGGAATGAGAATTTTGAGGATTTGTATCAAGAAGGACAAGTACGCCTATCAGAATTGACAGCAAAATTGCATTCGGCGGACGTTGACGTAGACAGAGAAAATCCTGCCACTTTCTCCCTTCGCATTCAAGAGGAACAATCGGCTTCTGACTATTGTGATCGGGTGCGCGAATGCCAGGAATACATTGCGGCTGGGGATATCTATCAAGCGAATCTTTCCCATCGATTTCAAGTGGAAGGGATCGCTGATCGTTTCTCCTCACAAGCTCATGCCGGAGCTGAGCTCTATCGTCAATTGAGGCGTATGAATCCCTCTCCACATTCTGCGTTTCTCGTCCTCGAATCTGATGTCATTGTGTGCAATTCGCCTGAACGACTCGTTCGGCTTTCGGATGGCTATGTCGATATGCGTCCAATTGCGGGAACGCGGCCGAGAGGAGGGACTGCTGTCGAAGATCGCCGTCTTGCTGAAGAGTTGCTTGCGAATACAAAAGAGCGTGCGGAGCATTTGATGCTTGTGGATCTTGTACGTAATGATTTAGGACGGGTCTGTCGTTACGGATCAATTCGGGTTGATGAGTTGATGACCGTGGAGCGGTATTCTCATGTCATGCATCTTGTTTCACATGTCGTGGGGCGATTGCGTGAGCAGCATAGTGCGTTTGACGTGATTCGAGCAGTGTTCCCAGGCGGCACCATAACCGGCGTCCCAAAAATTCATTGCATGGAACTCATTGAACGCCTGGAACCCGTTCGGCGTGGACTGTATACCGGATCGATAGGATTCATCGGGTGGAACGGAAATATTGATTTCAATATTGTTATTCGCACCCTCCTGCTATCGAAGAATTGTGGTTATCTTCAAGTTGGAGCAGGTATTGTGGCTGATTCTGTGCCGGATCGGGAATATGAGGAAACGCTTCATAAGGCACAAGCCTTCTTTCATGT
>QIMB01000288.1 GCA_003233615.1 Nitrospirota bacterium | reverse complement strand
GATATTGAAGCTGAGTTCGGGGATGTCTTATTTTCCCTCGTGAATGTCTCACGATTTCTCCATATCAATCCAGAAGACGCGCTCAGAAAATCGACCAACAAATTTATCACGCGCTTCCAATATGTCGAATCTCAAGCAACTGGACAGGGCAAACACGTCAATGATTTTCCACCAGAAACGCTGGAGCATTGGTGGAACGCAGCCAAACGCCAGGAAGCCATCTCATCGAAGCTGATGAAAACCAAGGATGCGCCATCACCATGAGTCACGATGAACCCACAGCAGGCCGACGGGTTGGAATCCACCCATTATTTGTGGTGTTTGGCATCATTTTTGGACTTTGGTTGTTTACCAGCATGATGATTCCAAAATCTAAAAATTTCCCGACACATGGCCCCGGGACCTCACCCAATGCGATAGCGCCATTGCCTGGCATCATGTCGAGCGATCTAGTGCCAAGCTTTACTGTCACCGGAACAATCGCTGCTATTAATTCGATCACCCTTCTTGTGCCTCTGGCTTCCACTGATAGCCAAATCATTGCGCTCTTGCAATCATTTCAAAAAGCACGACGCCAGCATTCGCTAGAAGGACTCCTGCCTGCCACCACCCCCAATAATACACTTGGCGCATTTTCGATTGCAGATATCTATATTTTTTCGGAAAAAAAATATGCCAATCTGGAATCGGCAAAAGCCTTAAGCCGTGGAGCTCATGCCCCAGGCGAGTTTTATCCAACGTCTATCCCCTATGAAGTCGCGATGGAGAAAGTCCGTGGCCATTATGCCATTAATTTGCACAATAGCTCGAACCCTGAGCAGGCCTCTCTTGGATTTGGAGAGGATGCCTCTGGGGTCTATTCCAAACGGTACAAGCGAGTCTTTTGAATGAAAGAAGGATAGGCTTAGGAAGATGTTTGCAGCAGAAGAAAACCGTCTATTGGATCTGACCGCCTTTTAAATCCCAATTTGGTCTTTGATCGATTGCCGTAGGTCGTTTTTTACAGTCTGCATCCATTGATCCAGTAACCTAAAGAGATGGACCTCTGAGTCGCCGTCAAAAGGACCAATCATGACATCTAGCCGTTCAGCTAACTGTCCGTCTGCGTCAACAATTTCTAACTTCTGATCAGCAATCGCTCGAAGTAGCAGTTGATTGCACCGGAGTTGTTGTCCAACCGATCCCCCGGAAAACGCCAAAATTATGTTTTTGAGATAATCCAACTCATGCTCAATTGAGACCTTAATTCTTACGCCCTGCGGCGTCGCCCAGTGTTCTCGCTGGACGGAATAGTCATAAGAAAACGCTGGCTCTTGAGGTTCACGAAACGGACCCATGACATTTAATATTGTTAAATCAGAGGGCATGATTCTTCGTATATATTCTGTCAGAATAATTGGATGGAAGCGATGATGCTGACATTGATCTGTGACCGAGTTGCTGATTTGGCTTTCGAGACAATTTGAATTAATCCTCCTGTTTCATTCCCTTCTGTCTGGCCCGACCAGGCTTGCAATCCATCTTTGATATGATACACGTTGCCAAAGTCATGCCGGCTTAAAAAATCACAGGCTAATCGGCTTCGATCACCACCCGCACAATAGACCACTATTTTTTCAATCGTTGACGAAATTTCTGTCTGGTAACGCGTTTCTAAATCTTCCACGGGAATCACGGTCGCCCCGGGAATATGGCGCTGGGAAAACTCTGTGTTCGTGCGTACATCCAACCACAAGACGTGATCAGTTTCTCCATCTGCACTCAAAAATTCTTCGGCCTCTTTGGCAGAAATCGAATGATACAATTGACCCGTACGGATCAAGTGATCGGACACGGGCTTTCCTTGCGCTAAAAGCGCAGCCTGGATACGCAACGGCTCAACAGAGGATTCAATGTGCTGAGCAAGCAATCGCACTTTCTGTTCCAAATAATATCGCTCTCGCTTCACACCAGACAAATCTCGCCGCACACACCAGGTCATCCACAATGCCACCGCAGCAATGATCAGGCTTAGGATGCTCACGATGAGTCCGAATCCACTCATTGATATATCGTCATGAAAAAAAGGAAAACCCAGGGAGAAGAACAACAATACAGTGAGAAGGAGAATGTGGACGACACGAGAAGCTTCGATCACCGACCACAAATTTAGCGAGATTGCCTACCACAACCATGCAACACCTTACGACACAAAATCCGTACCAGTCAAGATAATTCATGGATTCGTGCTCTTTGCATTGCGAGTGATAGATTCCTCTCAACTATGACAAAATTTGAATGAAAAAATTCCAACTGCGCCAAAACCTGAAACATAGCTGCTGATATGTTCTGACCTATCAATTATTAGGGCACATGTAATGTGCCCTCTGTTCTACCTTCATCCAGTAGTCCTTCGGGCCATGACACGAACAGTAATTGATGACAACAGCTTAGGTATTCAATGTCTCGATTAAGGCTGTTTATATAATCACTCGCATAGCCACGATAACCCGATGTCCAATTGACGTCAGCAACCAAGGGAATGGCCAAAAAAGCATCTCCTGGGTCTTTTCGAAGGGTTGTCCATGTCCTGAGAAGAGTCGAAGGAAAGGCCGCGAATCGCTTGGCTCATCACCCAGTGTGAACGCTTTGCATTGTTTGGCAAGTTCTAAGAATGTCCGAACACAAAACGACAGGCGTCGCCGCCTTTGGCCATACCTTCTTTGATCCTAATAACCAGCAGTTGACGAAAATCGGCACAACCCCTTGACGCGCCTAGGACATGTAAAAATTGACTCATCACCCACAAGCTGACCGCACAATGTGTACATTCCCTATCCACTTCAATTACTTGCACAGTTTTTTCGCGTTCAACTGCCCTCGGAATTGAGGAACAAGCGATGTCGCCACCTTCTTGATATAGGCTTATAGCCTTTGACTACCCAATTCTTCTTCTAAAGTATCATGCAACAATTCGGAGAACCAGGAACACTGCTTGGGAAGCCAATGCATCTCGTTGTCCGTCATTTGATAGATCCAACCTGGACATCTGCCAGTGCATTTTGTTGAACGGTTTGTTATGAGTGCGTCTTGTTCCAGCCCAACCATATGCTGGTTCATGGCTGTCATGGAAATTTCCAGTTGCGTAACAAGGTCGTCAATCGTGAGATCAGTTTTGTGATGTTGAAGAATTGTAAGAACCTGATTCTGACGAGATTGAAACTATTCGATCATAACCAACGCTTCCGCAGAAGATAATGCCTGCGGTACTATCGAAACAATAAATTTATGGAGTAGCATTCATTTAGAAATATTTAACATGAATAACTTTACAAAGTAATTTTTTTGTGATATTTCCGGTCATCAAGAAATATGTTTTCAATTCGTTCCGTACTTTTTAAAGGGGGTATGCTATGCATCAAGCCCAGTTGAAAGCGAGTTTTTGGATTGTTGCACTCTCTCTCATGTTAGTGGTTGGGTGTGCTGGTTATTCGAAAACAGAAAAAGTAGGCAATCCACATGTGGCACAAGCCATTGCCCATGGACAAGAAGCGGTAGAGCATGGGGAAATGGGGCATGCTGATGAGGTGGTAAAGCATGCAGAAGTCTCGCTTCAACATGCCCAAGCTGCGAAAAAAGAGATGAGCAATCCTCATCTTGATGCGGGCATTGCCGAGTTAGTCGAAGCAATTGCGCATGGTAAGGCCGGGCATGCTGATGTTGCAACCACACATGCAAAATCGGCAGTCGCACATTTGAAAGAGATTTGATGGTTCTACGATTATCTTCGGAGAACCACATCACACAGCGCTCAATGCGCTTTATTCGTTGAGATCCCGAGGTAGGCTTGAAGCACAGCCATCGGCTTCTTGCGAAGGATGACGCGAAAAACAAACTTGTACTAGATAGCTCCTGGATACTTCAGCTCAACCGCAAGGCGTGTCTGAGCCATGCTTTGCGGTTGCTGAAGAATTCGTGGATATCTGTCGAAACGAGATAGGTGGCCCAGAACTATGTCTGGATGGACACGTGGCACAATGCATGAGTGTGCCTACCATGGGCAACATCTAACGTACACACTTTCTACAAGTATTCGCTTTCTTTCTGTTGTTTTTCAAACACAAAACACCTATTGGGTATTTGATATTTTATCTGAATGAACAGTCATGCGTGAACGCCTCCATGCCTGGATTTTTATGCCAATTCTGTCGCGCAGGTGATCGAGAATTAATACTAGTCGATGGAGACGAGTTTTTACCTGAGGATCGTCCGAGTCATGTGGTAGAAAGAGCAACAGCTGTTCAGGGGGAGTGCAAAAGCTATTACGACGAATGATGAGTGAGCGAATACGAATGCGACGTTGGAAACAGCGACGAAATAATGTCTGAGTTGATGAAAACATCTCAACCTCCCAATTGCGGGTGTGGATAAAATGGATGAGTAGGAACCATGAGCTGATCACGATAATGCAATTTGGGTCTGAGGCGATGCTGCCAGCATAGATGATGACAGAAAGAAGCCAGAAGACATAACAGCCCTTCTAATGAGCCAAGTCTTGGTCAATCCTCAAACACACATTCTTTCTTTTCATATCGCATTCAGTCACAATAGCGAATCACGCCAATCACGACCCCTTCAATCACAAATTCATCTGATGGTGTCACAACAATTGGGACCATTGTTGTATTCGCCGGATGCAATTCGACATGTTCTTCTTTCCGATAATATTTCTTAATCGTGGCATCGTGATTCACTAAGGCCACCACTGTCTGACCGTTCTTGGCGAACCCTTGCTTATGGACGATCACGAGATCACCTGGCAAAATCCCTTCGTCCCGCATCGACTCGCCTTTCACCTGCAACGCAAAATTCTCACCAGTTCGCAACATAGATGGTGGAACATCCACCAACTCTGCTTGAAGAATGGGTTCAATGGGACTTCCAGCAGCCACGACTCCAAGCATTGGAATCTGTGAAATAGAATCCAGTTGTGCAAGAATCGCCTCCACCACACCAGGAATACTCCGCATCCCGCATTCATAACGGGTAATGGTCATGCGAGTAATACGAAGGCGTTCAGCCAATTGAGTTTGGGTCATCCCCAGGCGCTGACGAATCTGACGAAAGGAATCAGGCGACATGTAACCAATGGTTACATTACAGGCAGAGAGGTGTCAAGACATCATTGCAGGATAATCTTTCCCAAGCATGTAGTGTCTGGGAGAAAACATCTGTATCGAGACAAAGATATAGATCGGGTTCAACACCTGCATCACAGGGAGACGGTCCTGCGGTAAGGCTGGATGTCTTCATATGAGCGAAGGATATGTGCCAACGACTGCAGCATCTCCAACCAAGAAATGACGTGGAGCATTCGATCAGGCAAGACGGTTGGGTGAGGAACACGAGCTTGATGAACGCATTGTCATAACTGAACGACGTCGTCTTATTCCAACCCCTACAGAAAAGTCATAGCATTGGTCGGAACGCGAAAGGCGATTTGCCAAGTTCGACCATAGTTCATCACATGATTTGAAGACTGTTGATTGCCACAATTGACACTCCACAGCTTCTCTGCTAATTGTTTGTTCACTCGAAAATTCACTTACCAGCCCTATGCTTAACCCTGTTTTCGTTTGAATCCAGGATGACATTTTTGCACAGAGAATCATAACGTTTATACTGTAGATTGGAAATGGATACTTTTGCCGCATTGAAGTATCGGATTGAAAGGGAGAACACATGGAGTGGAGAGCAAGCCATATTTTAATTAAAGAAAAAGGATTAGCTGACGAACTCAGAAAACGCCTAAAAAGCGGGGCAAAATTTGGAGACTTAGCGAAGGAATTCTCTACTTGTCCAAGCAAATCAAAAAGTGGTGATCTTGGATGGTTTGGTCCAGGCAAAATGGTCAAAGCGTTTGAAGAAGCGGTCAAACGTATGAGTCACGGAAGTGTTAGTCAAGTCGTTAAAACTCAATTTGGTTTCCACATTATTAAAAAGACGGGACAGAAGGACTAATCGTCTTTTAGAGCTACTCGCGAAAGTTTCGACACGCGCGCCTACCACGGCACACGGCAGATACGAGTGGTCAACGCCTCTCATCAAACGATGCATCTGGCTTTCCATACACGGCTTTTCAATGCTCTTCCTTAGAAGGCATGCTTCCGTTTCCTGCCATCCGTCACCACAAGCTTGTACAGGTCATATCGCGCATACAGCACTGATGTTGGATGATGACTCATGGTTCGCTACCTCAAAGGCTTCGGACTATCCACCTAAGTCGTTACGAATTTTCTGTAACACCGACTCATCTGCAGCCGGAAATTCATAAAAACCTAATTCATGAGGAGAAACCCAGGCCATCTCAAGACATCCAAGAGCCTTTGGCACTCCTTGATCCAGTAAACATGTAAAAAAATGCAATTCAACTTTTTTGTGGGGATAGCAATGGTGAACAACAGCGAAAGGCCGCAATAGCCCAACCGTTATATCGATTTCCTCTTTCAGTTCTCTTTGCACACACTGCTCTAACATCTCACCGGGTTCTTGCTTACCACCAGGGAATTCCCACAATCCCCCCTGATCAACATGAAGCCTTCTTCTCGTCAATAAGATTTCCCCTTCGTGATAGATAATTGCCGCAGCCACGACTATAAAGGGTAATTCCTCTAGGCTATGGTCATTCATCAGGCGAAACAGTCTGGCAAATATTTCGCATCGGACAGAGCAAACACAAAGGCTTTCGTGCTGTACAGACCATGGCCCCAAAATCCATTAAGGCTTGATTGAAATCATACCCTTTTCCTTTAGGAATCAGCTTTTCCGAAAGCATCCACAACATTGGTTTTTGTTTTTTAGGATCACCGGTCCCAATAAATATTCGATGTAAAACCCGCATGACATTGGTATCAAGAATAGCGGCATCCTTCTGAAACGCAAAGGAACGAATGGCACCAGCCGTATACCTGCCAATACCCTTCATCGACAACAGCTCGTCTTCTGTGCTGGGAATGCTTCCTCCATACCGTTCCATCGTCTCACAGGCGATTCCATGAAGACGATAGGGACGAATGTTATAGCCTAAGGGAGACCAAGTTTTTCGAACGTCCTCCGGGCAAGCCTCAGCAAGATCTTGAATTGTCGGATATTTTTGCAAAAATTCATGAAATTTAGGAATCACCCGATCAACTTGTGTCTGCTGCAACATTACCTCAGAGACTAAAATTTTATAAGGATCCTCTGTCCTCCTCCAAGGAAGATCTCGACCGCACTCGTCATACCATTTCAGGAGTCGCCTCTGAAATTTCCGCTTTTTTGAAAGGGGAATATTCTGAATCTCAGAAAAGCTTGTCTTTGGCTTGCTATTTTTTTTTACTTTTTTAGGCACAGACATAAGAACCGATCTTTCACACTACTCCTACATGAGGTAGCAGCCTTATTTCAGCAAAAACTCAACGTGTCACTATAACTCATGTTCAGCCTCAGACCGCTGATGGCTACCAATCTGCAACATGCCATCGGTAGACAGTTTTACCTTTTTCAGGTACTCTCCCGTTTTTACACAGGGTCATTCATTATATTCCTAAATTTATGAGAGCAGTCCCCCACAATGTTCTTTTCTCACCCCCAATTTGGAGGAATACATAATGATCCTTGACTCGTCGTAACTTCTCACAGACTAACCATCATTCCTGGGTCTTTGTCCTATCATGCGGACGAAATCCGGTTCAAGAGTGTTCTCTAACATTTTCCTACTTCGTAGGATCCCCCAAGCTACATCTACTCTTCTAAACACACAATCATCTACTCCATTCCGTTGCTTCAATAGGCCATATTTCTCTTTCCCGGCCAACACCTTTTTCATAAATCGTGCGTATTGTCTTTCACAATTTCATCTAGGAGATTTTCTATGTACGCTCAACCTATTCCACTTTCTCGTTTTGCCCCCACACGCTCACATGAGATTGAAAAACTTGTTCATGAAACTCATGGATTTATTTCCTCTTTATCAGAAAAAGGCGGCCCAGATCCATCAGATTATGTGATGCTCAACGCTCTACTACAATGTTTTTCTGGAGATAATAGCAAATCCATGCTTTCAGATAACCAGTTCCAGCAAATACGAGGAGCTTTTGGAGGCGCCCTTTCTCCAGAAACTATTCAAGGATGGGCCTATCATAAGCCATTAGGCTATGCAGGAGATTTCAAGATTATTGAGAAAATATACAGTTACCATATCTCCTCAAACCCACATTTGGCGAAATGGGATCATTATTCACATTATCAAACAGCAACAAAAGCCATCAGAAATCGCATTTCGTTTTTTCTCGATCAAGTATGGAAAGCCAAGAATCAATCGCCAAACAATTGCCAGATTCTAAACCTGGCCTCCGGACCCGGTCGAGATATGCATGAAACATTCTCCACTTTAGGAGCACAGGGCGTTCAAATAGATTGTGTAGAACAAGATCATCAAGCCATTAAATTTGCCATGAATCTGTGCAAAAATTTTCTTTCGCATATCCAATTCTTCCATAAAAACGTGCTGCGTTTCACAACAACTAAAACCTATAATCTCATCTGGTCAGGCGGATTATTTGACTATTTCAACGATTCAATATTTAAGCGAATGATCAAGCGACTTCTTCCATCATTGAAAAAAAATGGCAAGCTCATCATTGGAAATTTTTCAACAGACAACCCTTCTCGAGGCTATATGGATCTCTTTAACTGGAATCTGATACATCGTACGAGAGAAGAACTACGACAACTTGCAAAATCCTGTGGAGTCCTAGATCAAAACATTTCTATTGAACAAGAACCCGAAGGGATTAATCTGTTTCTCGTTATCAATAACTAAAGAATTGATTGTCTGAAATTCTACGCCTCGTCCTGAAAAGAAGACAACCAGGTAACAAAGCTTCCTATGACGGGAGCTGAGGCTTCCCGCAAGCGGTAGAAGCTCAGGTATTGCGTCGCACCGAAGATGACGACTCAAATCTACTACCATCTACCTCAATCGTGAGAACACAAGAAAAGTATGGATAGAGATCGATTATTCGCAGTCAGAAATTCCACAATAAAACGGGAGAATAAGGCAGTGATAAGCCATCCATTTAGAATGCACCAGATTCGTACTCGAAGATGGCATGAACTTACAAAACGGATTCATGCATGACAGAATTAAGAACAATGCTTAAATCAACGAGATTGAAGGGCTTTACCACACGGCCTTTAAACCCATAATCTTCATAATTTGCCAATACGGGATCATTTGAGTACCCGCTGATAACAATTGCACGCAAATGCGAGTCGACAGAAAGCATATCCTTGACCACTTCTTTTCCTCCAAGCCCCCCAGGGATTGTAAGATCTAATATCACGGCAGAAAACGGTTCTCCGCTTTCTTGGGCCTGGCAGAACGACTTGAAGGCTTGTTCACCATCTGAAACTGCATGAAAACTATACCCACAGACCTCAACCATTTCCCCGAGCACTTTTCTGATTTGTACTTCATCATCCATGATGAGAATGCGTCCATGGCCAAATTTCATTTCTTTTTTCGTAGGGAGGGAAGCTATTGTTCCTGTGGAAACAGCAGGAAGGAGAAATGAAAATCGACTTCCAACTCCAACTTCTGACTCAGCCCACAATGTACCACCATGATTTCGAATAATAGAGTATGATGTTGCCAGGCCCAAACCAGACCCAGTAGATTTAGTCGAAAAATATGGGTCAAAGACTTTACCTAAATTTTCGGTGGAGATACCTACACCTTGATCCCGAACAGAAATTAAAACCCATTGGTCATGGGAAGTATTTAGTTGCTGACTCAGACATAGCCTTTCACCCTCCTCTTTGCCAACATTGCGGACCTCAATAAAGCACTCCCCTCCATGTTCCATCGCTTGTCGTGCATTGATCACAAGATTATGCAGCACTTGACAGATTTGTCCTTTATCAATATTTACAGTCCACAGACCCTGTGTAATAGTGAAGACGGGACGAACCTTCGAACCTGACAAAACTAATTGAACATTGTCTTCCAAAATATTCTCCAACGACACCATATTCTTAACTGGATCGCCTCCTTTAGAAAATGTTAGAAGTTGCTGTGCAATGTCTTGTGCACGCAAGGAAGCTTGCTCAGCTTCGGCAAGCCTCGTAAAAAGAGGATGTTCGACATCTATCTCATATTTTGCTAAAGACAATTGCCCTAATATAGCCGTGAGTAAATTATTAAAATCATGCGCTAGGCCACCGGCCAATAGCCCCAAGGATTCTAGTTTCGCTCCACGTACGCGTTCCTCTTCCCATTTCTTTCGTTCAGTGACATCCTGAGCTAAACCGATAATCCGCGACACTTTCCCGGAAGAGTTTTGTAAAGGATATGTTCGATGATGAACCCACCGAATATCATCATTGAGACCCTTTACCCGATATTCTATATCTAAGCTACTCCCATCTAAACGCTTCAAAAAGAGATTTTCAACTCGTGTCCTATCTTCAAGTGACACAACCGTGAGCCAATCAAAATGATTAGTTATCAGCTTATCTATATTTCCTCCCCACAGGCGTTCATAGGCCGGACTCACGTACACCATGCGCTGAGAC
>QIMB01000383.1 GCA_003233615.1 Nitrospirota bacterium | reverse complement strand
ACGATTGCGTCATATCCTGGAGTTTCTACACCCTCTCTTGTGTACATCCATGTGTCAACTGCCGCTAATTCCCCTAACTGAAGAGATATGGGTGGCTTGTGAATTCTAGGCATGGGGCTTACCGTATCATTCGACCCCTTCACACCAAAACCTTTTACAACAAAACAACTAGGACAGGCATGCGATTCCGCAATATACTCTTGACCATTAGTTGCAGTCCCTGACCCTTCAAACGCCTCCGTTTGTTCGGTATCTCGGGAGGCAGGATCGTTCATGTGGTAGCGGGGATCCTTCAAACGCTCTGAGGCGCGACCTGGGATACCAAAAAGATTGGGCGCCCGTTCGCTTAAAAACCCCTTTTGAAAACCATGGCATAGAGGACATTGCCCTTTTCCAATGGCTCCCTGCGTTCTGCTTTGACCGATTCCCCCGAAAATAATTTTTTCTCCCTCATCGCCTAATTGCTGAGAGGACATACTCGCAAAATCTAATTTCACCACTGGTGGAGGGAAGCCCCCCTCCACTTGTGGTAGCCAATTCCCATAGCCAGATAAACCGGCTGCCACAAGAAACATAAAGCCCCCGATTTTCATCAGAGCGCTGATTCCTGGAAAATACAAGCCACCGATAAATGCCATGATCGTAATCATGACAAGCGAAACCGGGAGCATTCCATCATTGAATGCAAAATTATGCGTATAGTTCGTAACAGCGATAAAGATCAAAAACGTGCACAATATCCCAATCGCTGTTTGGAATGTTGCACGTTTTTTTTGTACGGGGTCTTTAATGGTCACTTGAAAGTAGATTAGGAGGCCGACAAGCATCAGCAGGACCAGCCAGCCCACATCTAGAGCTCTTCCGATTAATTCAACCACAGTTCACTCCTCCACCTTGCAGGGCAATGAATTAAGCCCAATTATTATTTACATTCATTTTAACTCGTTCAAATCTACCTAATGACCAGCTGCGGGTTGAGGAGATGCCCCTCCTGGAACTGATTCTGCAACAGGACCCTTTACCACTGCTTTCTTCGTTCCTAACGCTCCCATCCAGAAGACAAACATAATACTTATCCAGAAAAATAGTACGTTAAACGAAATGACATTGGCTGCGAACCCGATGGTATGGGTATAGGCCCATGGAGAATTGTCTCTCATCACTTCGTTCACGTGCCAGAATAACCTCACGGATGAACGAATATATCCCATTAAGCCCATCATCCAAGTAAACGCTGTGGCCAGTAGAATGATCGCATACTGGGAACGCGGAGGAATTTGCCCCCAGCGAATTGGCCCCAATTCCCTCCCACCCTTCAACATCGCTAAATTAAGTGGGGTCATGAGAAACAAGCACGATAACGTTCCAGCCACCTGAGGAACCGACAATCCAATTCTCACGTTTGCCGGAATAAAATATCCGTAGCAGGCGAGCCAAATATTATTCAATTGGGCAATCACGAAAAAACATCCCATAAAAATATTGCCGAATTTAGACCAACTGACTGTCGGAACCTTATTTCCACGCTGATACCAAATAAAACTTAGAATTGTGGTCATAATGATGGCATTAATCCCACCATTTTTGGCCGACATCACACCATAATTACCCAGCACCGGATGCTGTTGACCACCCATGGCTTTCAACTCTGCCGGTGACATGACAATTGTGTGCGGAGTGATAAACACGAGTAGACCTACAACCAATATAAACACCAGATATTTTATATACTTTTGAAATCTTTCTCCCCCTGTCATCCGTCCAAGGGCTTGCCACAAGTAGTAATTTGTGGTGAGAAACAGAATTCCAATCATAGTGGCTTGAATAATAAACAGCCATGCCAACAGGCCACCCATAAGAGTAATTCCCATTTGCTGACGGTACGCATACACCTCTCGCATCAACCAGTATCCAGCAAATGGAAGCGGAATAAGAAAGGCTACACCCAAGCTCATGGCGATGTATCCCATCCAATCATAATGAGCCCGCTCTTCGTCTGTATTTGAAGAAAGGAAGCGATACGCCGCATAGGCCGCCACCACACCTCCACCGAACGCCATATTCCCTAAAATTCTATGGATATTCAAAGGATTCCACAGTGCCGTATGTATCACATGCCAAATATTCCCCAGATAGCGCCCTTGCTCATCAACACCAGCCGGTGACATCATGAAAGCAATCCAGGAATTTGCCAAGAACATCAGGAGTGTCCCGATGACATTCAAAACGACACACATACTGAGGTGAACCCACTTCAGCACCCCTTCTCTCATTTTGTCCCAGCCATAATAATAGATATAGAGCGTTGCGCTTTCTGCAACAAACGTGAAAGCGTAAATGTGCATGACCGGGCGGAAGATACTAGACAAATACCCAAAGAAGGCCGGATAGAGCGTCAGGAAGGTAAAGATCAAAATCCCACCAAGAATGGCGGTCAAGGAATAGGCCGTCAAACTAATTCTAATAAAATCGTAGGCCAATTGATCATACTTCTTAGCCATAGCCTTATCCTTACTGATCATTCCTGCAAACTCAATACACATGCAGAAAATTGGGACCGCCAGCACAAAACTCCCATAATAGAGATGCTGTTGGTTGGCTACCCACAGAAGGACTCGACTCTCAAAATTATATCGAGGATAAAATGTCTCATTATCCGCTGTGACAGGGGCGGGCATTCCGATTGCCGGGCCTTCAATCTTGTAATAAATATCACGGCCCATTTCAATCTTCTCACCTTCGCCTTC
This sequence comes from Nitrospirota bacterium, assembly GCA_003233615.1. Classification (GTDB taxonomy): domain Bacteria; phylum Nitrospirota; class Nitrospiria; order Nitrospirales; family UBA8639; genus Nitrospira_E. Next base: position 7,908 of record QIMB01000383.1, on the reverse strand, counting down.
ACCTTCACCACCACCAGCCGCCTTCGCCGCTGCTCTTTCAGCTAAAACTTCTGCAGGAGGACCCCCTGCGGACCCACCCCCACCGCTAGCAAGAGCAGTGATAGACAAAAGAATCGGGAGCGTCAAAAACACCCCTGCCACCAGCAACGCAGTGACAGCGAAAAACTTCTTCCTACCTCGGGTCATTGGAGTGAACAGGCGACCCATGGACCTACCTCCTTTGAAAACGTGTTGTGTGTATAACCATGTAATTTTTTTGAAAAATTATCATTTGCATCTCTACTTCATGCACAAACACTACATTCTTACAAACTTATCGAAACATGTAAAAATAATCTAACCCCTGCATATCCATGAGAAGCCAATCTAAAGCCTGAAAGTACACGAAACAAATCACCAATGAAATGGCCACATATACAGCAGTCATTGCACTCCTCCTTTGCTTATATAGAATTTAATCAAAATTTTAATGACAATTTATTTTTGATGGAAAAACATACAATTTAGCAGGGGCATTGTATGGCGGCAAACCAATAAAAAAACCATATGCTCACAGCACAGGTCACATAAAATATTGCTTTCCCAATTTGCGTTTCAATTCTCGTTGCTTCTCTTACGGGTCCAGCCTCAGCCATTTTTCATCACCTCTTCATTAATACATGTTTTTATTTAGATACATACACCTAAATTATTTCATTGACAGATTCTCAAACAACATGCTATTTCAACAGTCTTTAATTTTGATATTTAAGAGGGAAAACCCATGCGCAATAATGCAAAAGTGTTCGACATTGTAGTGTTGGCCGGAATGGTTGTCAATATTCTTTTGGCTGTGTTTCTCATCCTCTACTATTTTGATTTTCTCGGGTAACGTCCCTCAAGCCAGGAGTCAAAATTGCTGACTCCACATTCTGCTTTGACCGTGCACACCTGAATCCTATGGTCTCATCGCGGAAGTTTGGAACAATAAAACTTCGATTCGTAATCCGTAGATCAACGCCTTGGCTGGTATAACCTCCGCCGCGCATAGTTTTATAGGTTGAAACCGGTTTTGGGCGTTTAATGCCTGGATTCAATGCTCTGCGATAGATATCTTCGACATACCAATCCTCCACCCACTCCATGACATTGCCTGCCCCGTCATAGACACCGTACATACTTTGATCTTGCGAGAAAGATCCAACAGGGGACGACACTTCATACCCGTCAGCCTCTCCATCAAAGTTTGCAGGGAACCCGTCTCGTCCTTCACCCCAAGGCCACGTTCGACCATCTGAACCTCTGACCGCTTTTTCCCATTCTTGCTCAGTTGGAAGCCGCTTACCTTTCCATGCGCAGTATGCTACGGAATCACTCCAGGATACGTAGGTGACCGGTTGATTCAGTCCGCGAAGAGCTTCGAGCTTTCTGGCATAACGTGATGGTGGACCAGGCTGGCGATGCTCCGTAGCCTCGACGAACACCATATACTGTTGGTATGTCACTTCATATTGATCGATCCAATAGGCCTCTAACATCGAGATATGCTGGGGCTTTTCATTGTAGCCCCCTTTATCACTACCGAGAATAAATTCCCCGGCCGGAATCTCAACCATCGCATCTTCTGAAATGTCAATGAATTGCTTTGCCGAGGCTGTAGGTCTATGGGCCGGAGAAACGAGCTGGGCAGATTCTTCGACCGGGAGGGGCGGCCCTTGCAAAATTCCCATGATGGGAAAACTGCACATCACCAGAACTGCAATGAGGAAGACGACTTTAAAGCGAGTATCCATGCAATCCTTAAAAAGAAGGGAGAAGTAAAAATGGAGAAGTGAGAAGGTAAACACAAGAAAAGGCCAGTGCCTTCTTGTTCCTCACTCTTCATTCCTCACTTCTCTCTTCTCACTTCCACCTTTTCACCTTCTTGCTTTTCACGTGTCGGTTGGAGGATCTTTTGCGCAACGAAATCCAACCGACCCATCGCCTCTCCACATCTTAGCCGAAAAACGCTTCGTGACACGTGCACCTAACCGAGACTCGCGCCAAGACCCGCCACGAATTACCTTAAACACATCATCGGTTTTAGGACCCGGGGGATCACGGTATGGGGCTTGTTGATAATAATCCGCAGCATAATCATCCATCACCCATTCGGCAGCATTACCCGTGGCATCATACAGTCCGAAAGGACTTCGCCCCACTTCAAACGATCCAACCGGCGCTAAGTATTTGAATCCATCGTCTTCTCCATCCACATTGGCGAAGGAATGCTCAAACTTTGCTCCCCATGGATAGCGTCGCTTGCCTTCCCCACGTGCGGCCTTCTCCCATTCGGCTTCCGTCGGAAGCCGCTTGCTTGCCCAGCGGCAATACCCAAAGGCATCGTTCCACGTCACCCCCACCACAGGAAAATCAGGACTTATAAGTTTTTCAGCCTTATCCTCAAACACCGGCACTTGTGGCTCTTCCCGTTTCGTCATGTTCACAAATCGCGCATAATCAACCTGGGTCACTTCATTGAGGTCCATATAAAAAGTCTGAAGAAACACTGGATGAGCCGGACCTTCATCTGGATCACCATTGCCAACTCCCATGGTAAAAGGCCCTTCAGGAATTTCAATCATCTTTCTATTATCATCTCCCATGAGCGTTTTATACATCGAAAAATCTTGCGTAGGCATAGACTGAAGAACACGCACCTTGGCTGGGCGACCAGCCATGATCGCCTCCAAATCCCGTTTATTCTTATAGGTCTCCCACACAATCAACGCCATCGTCCCGATAAAAGACGCAAACACAAAAATTATCGAACCTATGAGAACCCGTTGACTCTGCATTGGCTTACCTTTTCTGACTTGACTCTAAAGGCACAGACAGGACCGTAGACATCATCATGATTGAGAATTTCCTGGTTGCTCTACAGGCGAATCTGATGCTAATTGTTTTCGTTGTCGTAAGAGATCCAACAACATTGAAACCCAAACTCCGAGAAATCCACCCACCGCTGCTCCTGAAGAGGCACCGATGGTCACCGCATCGACACCACCTAAACTCCACGCCAGCACACCTCCGACAATCGTCCCCACAAAGATACTCAAAAAGAAATCCCGTCCTCCTAAATACCCCACGCCTGCTCCCAGGCACATTCCGATGACAATACCTGCAGGGAGAAACCCCATGCCCATTGACAGTCCAACCAACGTCCCAACAGTCCCTAACACCACGGCTCCCAACAGCATATCGAATTTTTTTGACCTAGACATCAAATTCTTTTAGCGTGGCAATAAAGATGTGCCTTATTCGGCTTCTACGCGGAGGGAACCAAAATCGATTTCTACAGCTGGACCTCCCAACAACGAGATTCCCCAAGCCAGGACAGCAGGCTCATGATTGTGAATCTTCAAAAAATCTTCGTAGACATTGACCCGCTCTTCCATCCATTCACCAATAGGCGCTGATCCACTTCGGATGACGATTTCCGTTGAACTAAACATTCCACCTTTTTTCATCGAACCGACTGGCAATGTCGCACTCCACACATACTTGGTATTGACGGGAATAAACATCATATCCGTATCTAATGACGGATATATTGCTGCGATAAATTCCTTTCCCTCTGGAACGGCCTGAAGCCGCCAACGCCATACCAACATCGGATGCGTCTTTGGGTCCCATGTCATCTGCTTCGTATACACACGTTGACTGGCATTCTTTGCTCGAAGAAAAGAAACGCCACCTTCCTCTTGAATCCTGTAGGTTTCATGGGCAGTCACTACACTACGTTGCGCGCCCCATCCTTGAGGAAATCCTCGTTCATCAGGGTTGCGAAAATCTTCGATTAGCATCGAATCGCCTGGAGACCCCGGACTCGTTGATTGTTCCGCTCTGACCAGATTATCCCCGATCACACCCACACACATCATGACACACCACAGAGATATTCCCCATGTACGAATCCATAATCCAAAGCGCCGCTGTCGTTGTTCATGCAAAGCGAAAGTCATGCTGATTCCTCTTGTGAAAGGACTTGAACCACAGGTGTAGACCGAGCTGATTGAGTCGTTGATTGCTCACTCACCCGATGATCCCAACGGCTCAGCCAAAAAACGAAAAACACCGCTGACCAAAACGTAATCATATTCATTGTGACCATTTTCGCGGCAAACCCAATGGATGGGGTAAACGCCCACGGAGACTGATCCTGCATCAATTCGTTGATATGCCATTCTAATCGACCAGCCGATCGAATATATCCCATTAATCCCATGACCCAAGAAAACGCGGCCGCCACAATCAGCAACGACACCATGCCTCGTGACGTGATATGCCCCCATTGAACAGGACCGATCAGCTTCGACCCTCGTAACAGCAGACTGTTGAGAATCAGTCCACCAACCACCACCGTCGCAGTGGTTGCGCCTTGGGGTGATGACAGACCAACTCGCACATTCGCCGGTATATAAAATCCATAAATAGCCAACCACACAATATTCCCAACTCCCAACACAAACAACGTCCCAAGAACAATATTCCCCCAAGAAGCCCACGAGACCATGACAACCCTATTGGCTCGGCGATAAAGAATAAAGCTCAGAGCCGTCAAACAAATCATGACATTAATCGCGCCATTTTTTGCCGACATCACCCCGAATTGCCCAATGACCGGATGCTGTGCCCCACCCATCGCCTTCATCTCGCTAGCACTCGTGGCTAACGTATGAGGCGTAAACCATACGAGAAAACAAATCATGAGGCCAAAGACAATCGCTTTGAAATAGGGATGGAAGCAGTCACCGGCCTTGAGGCGGTACAAAGATTGCCAAATGTAATAATTGATCCCCAAAAACAACACACCCACAGTGATGGCCTGCAGCACAAACAACCATGACAACATCCCCCCCATCATCGTCACACCCATTTGCTGTCTGAATTCGAAGACTGCACGCATCAACCAATATCCTGCAAACGGCATGGGCAGCAGAGCACAGACCATCACGATCATAAACACATAGCCAACCCAATCATAATACGCACGCTCTGCCGACGTCTTGGACATAAAAAATCGGTAGGTCGCATAGGCCACGACCACGGCACCGCCCGACATGATATCCGCAAGAAATCTGTGCGCATTGAGAGGATTCCATAGAGGCGATTGCAACAGATTCCACACGTTTCCTAAGAAATGTCCTTCTGCATCCACACCCGATGGCGCCATCATAAATGACGCCCAGGCATTCGCGGATACAAGAAGAATGACACCCATGACATTCGCGAGCAGACCTATCGACATATGCACCCATTTAGTCGATGGCGTGCTTAAACGCTCCCAGGTGTAATAATAGAGAGCCAGCAAAAACGCCTCTCCCACAAACACCGCTGCATAGACCGGCATCAACGACTTAAACGTGGACCCCATGTAATTCATGAATCCTGGGTAGAGGGTAATAAACAAGCCAAGCATCACAGCACCCAGCACAGCCGTAATCGAAAGAGCCACTAAGGCCACTCGTAAAATGTCATGAGCCAAACCATCAAACTGCTGCTGCGCTACCTCCCTCTTCCGGGTGACCCCTAACAGCTCCAATAAAAGGCTAAATATCGGAAGGGCTAAGACAAAACCGCCAAAGTACGTGTGCTGTTGAGTCACAAACCAGACAACTAAACGATTATTGACAAAGGGGATGGTGGAGTAGCTTCTCGGACTCTCAGCTGCGGCTGGCCCCTCTATAGACCCGGGTGTTTGGAAAAAAATATCCAGGCCTTCTCCCCCACTGACAGGAAGATCAGGCTCGAGAGCCCATGCATACCCGGCAGAAAAGATAAGAAGAAGAATAAGGAAGAAGAGTGATCGACGCATCTATTTCACCAAATCACCGTGCGACGTGAGAGAAGGAACCGATTCCGTCATTTTGGATTGCTGAAGCATCCCCATCACAAACGGACATCGTTGGATATTTTCAGGAATGGTTATGACTCGCTCTTCATAGGATTTTCGCCATCCCAGAAATACGGAATAGACCCCCATCATCAATCCCGTGCTCGCAGCAATGACCACAAATCCAAGCTGTGAAAGTTGATCAACACGCAACACATAGGACGCAATGCCAATCATGACAAGAAAATAGGTGAGAGCAAACGTCACACTCGGCCACATCCAAAACCACAGACAGGATAACCAGGTATGGGGCTTCCGCTTCGCCTTCTCCGGTTCAAGCAAAGCTTCCCCGGCAAAAAACGCCAGCATACTGATAGATCCCACAATCAGCGGGACCAGAATCGATTGCAGAATTGGTTGCCACGCGCTAAGCCCCATGCCAAAGACTATCCACGAACTGAGGCTACCACCAAAAATCGTCAACACTCCCCATTTCGTCACTTCAGGCAACTGTTGCGGAATCCATCCTCGCAATACATCTCCATTTGGAAATGTCGGCACAACCGTGCCTTCATGAGCCAGACGCTGAACCACCCCAATCTCAAATGAATCTCGAGTCACAGACGTGCAAGGGATAATCATCGCCATCATGGCAGGACCTTCAGGATGGAGAAGAAAATCATACCCTACAAACACTTGCAGAATGGCTAAGACTAAGAGCGAGAGCTGCATACCATAGGCAACCCCGATCCACCCCACAATCCAGAGCCACTGCCGGACCCCATCTTGGCGAAACGATTCTCGAAGAGAAAGCCCTCGACCTTGTAGATATGCCCATGTCGCAGCCAGCGCTGACACACATCCACACAATCCTAGCAACACCAATGGCTCAGATAACGGCAATACATCTTTGAGGAGACGATAAATCCCAAATGCCACCAGTCCTGGAGCCAGCATCACCCACCGCTTGCGTTTTCGCACGGGTTGATCCGTCACCAGAAGGTGTAATTGTGGGAGGACGCGCAAAGAAAGTCTGTGCAACATGAGATCAAGCTGTTCGGTGATTACGACCGCCCAGTCGCCATACCGAAATATCGCGTTTTCACTTCTTCCATCAACGCAACCGTCACTTCCGGCATGCCACGATCAATGGCTGTACGTTCCAATTCAGTTTTGGCCATGGTGCGGATGCCGGAAGGCACATTGGCCAAACGACGCTCAGCATCAGGACTCCATTCCACCTGTCCCTTGTTTCGGGCCGTGACCATACGAGCATAGGTCACAATCTGATGCTGCTGACCTTGGGCAAAGGTCTCAACTTCATCACGAACCAAAGATGCTAAATATGGCGGCAAGCGCGACAGATGATAGTTCGCCTCATCACTCCATGTGATTGCAGGAACAAGAGGATCAATTTTTTTGAGCGCCCCTTCGGCACCAACAGTCCACCCACACCCACCACATTGGAAACGGGCAAACACCTCATCCGATTCTAATTCTTCAACATCTTCCACATGGAAAGACTGTTGACATACACACTGCACGATACTGCTACCCTATTTTCCCGGGATAGAGAATATACAACATGGTATAGGTCGCCGTTCCCGTCACAAATAACACACAATAGATCACCATCGTAAATTTCCCCAATATACGATGACGCCGTGCCCCATTTGGCCATATCCGTTGAATCACTATTTCAATCCCGAACACCATCGCGATAATAAGGGCTAAGGCAACGTAGACACTCAGCTTCCCTAAAGAAAATCCTGACGTCATGACTCGGGAGAGAAAGAACAGCATGACCAACGTCGTAATGCCTCCCAAGATGGTCGCAATCCGACGCCCGGAAGTCTGCAACAGCGCATCTTTCAACACTCGTCGGCCTTCGACAAAAGCCTGAGATCGAAACCCCAGAACCAGCATGTAAATGGCCATAATCAAACCAATCACAACCAGGAGAATATGGACGGTCAACAAAGGGATAAACACATTATCATACAGGGCCTGTGATCCACCGAACCCTTCCTTCCCTTCGAACGCCAAGACCCCGA
>QIMB01000318.1 GCA_003233615.1 Nitrospirota bacterium | reverse complement strand
AAGGGGAGAAGTGGATAGTTGCGAGTTGTTTTTCTTGGTCCTCCAGGCGTAGGTAAGGGCACGCAGGCAGATTTTGTTGCCCAAAAATACGAGATTCCTAAGTTGTCAACTGGGGATTTGCTGCGAGAGAGCGTGGCCAAAGAAACATCGTTAGGTAAAGAGGCGAAAGGGTTCATGAACCGTGGGGAATTAGTGCCTGATGCTGTTGTCATTGGATTGGTTGAGGAAAAGCTTGGGTCTCCAGAATGCCATAAAGGGTTTCTGCTTGACGGGTTCCCGCGCACCGTGACTCAGGCTGATCAGTTATCGACTTATTTAACGTCAAGAGGAGAGGCCTTGGATCATGTCGTGTATTTCTCCCTTTCTAAATCGGAGATCGTGAGGCGAATTAGTGGGAGGCGCAGCTGTCCAGATTGTAAAGCTGTCTATCATCTTGAATCCGTGCCACCGAAATCAGAAGGAATGTGTGATGCCTGCGGGAAGTCTCTGGTTCAAAGAAATGATGATAAACCAGAAACGATTGAATCTCGCTTGGCTGTCTATCAGGAACAAACGGCTCCTTTGACTGAGTATTATAGAGCGAGAAGTATTCTCGTGGAATTGGATGGAGCAGGTTTAGTCTCTGCTGTGCAGGATCGGTTGGTTGCCCTGTTGGCTCAGCCAAGAGTGGGATGATTATTCTTAAAACGCGTGAAGAGATTGAACTGATCTCTCGAGCGAGCGAAATTGTTGCAGGCTGTCAAAAGGTATTAATTCAAGAACTCAGACCTGGAATGACCACATTAGATTTAGATATGCTGACGGAAACATATATTCGTGATCATGGGGGTATCCCAGCATTTAAAGGCTATCGGAATTATCCAAAAAGTTTGTGTGCGTCACTCAATGAAGAAGTTGTGCATGGCATTCCGTCCAAAAGAACGCTGAAGGATGGAGACATAATCGGGTTGGATGTTGGAGCCATTGTGGAAGGATTTTATGGCGATGGTGCAGTCACTGTTTCTGTGGGAGACGTGGAGCCATCTGTTCAGAAACTCATTGCAGTTACGAAAGAGGCATTGTCGAAAGGTCTTGAGCAGGCTATTGTGGGAAAACGGTTATCAGACATATCGTCAGCCATTCAACGCCATGTTGAACAGCATGGATTTTCCGTTGTCCGTGATTTTGTTGGGCATGGCATTGGTCGTCAATTACATGAAGAGCCGCAAGTTCCAAATTATGGAAAACCTGGGCAAGGACCACGCTTGAAACCTGGCATGGCTCTCGCTATCGAACCAATGGTCAATATGGGCGGCAATGGGGTGAAGGTGTTGAAAGACGGGTGGACAGCTGTGACGAGTGATGGTTCGCTGTCTGCTCATTTTGAGCATACCATTGTGATCGAGCCAACTGGGCCTCCTCGAGTGCTTACGGCGTATGCCGAGAGAGGACATGTGGTAATTACCTGATGGGAAAAGAAGATGTTATTGAAGTGCAAGGGTCTGTGACTGAAACGCTGCCGAATGCTATGTTTCGTGTGCAACTAGAGAATGGCCATAAATTATTAGCCCATATATCAGGGAAAATGCGAATGCATTTTATTCGGATTTTGCCAGGAGATAAGGTGACGGTGGAACTTTCTCCCTATGATCTGACACGTGGGCGGATTACGTATCGGTTTAAATAATTGAGGATACTATTGTGAAAGTTCAAGCATCCGTGAAACCCATTTGTGCGAAGTGTAGTGTGATTCGACGAAAAGGTGTCATTCGAGTATTGTGTGTCAATCCTCGGCATAAGCAACGTCAAGGTTAGAGTAATGTGTGTGATACGCAGAAGAAGAAAATGTCTTTAACCAAGGAATAGAAGCGATGGCCAGAATTGCAGGGGTAGAACTGCCAGTAGGGAAACGTGTTGATGTGGGTCTGACCTATATCTACGGTATTGGTCCAGTCCGTGCTCGAGAAATTTTACGAAAGACCGGTGTGGCTTTTGAGACTCGCATAAGAGATCTGCAAGAAGATGAAGTTGTAAAATTGCGGGCAACCATTGACCAGGACTATGAAGTCGAAGGTGATCTCCGAAAAGAAATTTCTATGAGTATCAAGCGATTAATGGATATTGGAACGTATCGTGGGCTACGTCACCGGAAAGGTCTTCCGGTGAGAGGGCAACGGACGAAAACTAATTCAAGGACCAGAAAAGGTCGCCGAGGCGCATTCGGTGCAAAATCGAAACGATAAACCTGTCGAAAGGGACTGTTCATGAGTGTGAAGAAGGGGAAAAAAAAAGAACGGAAAGTCGTACAGGTTGGCATAGTACATATTATGGCCTCTTTTAATAATACGATTGTGACCATTACCGACATGACAGGTGGGACCGTATCGTGGGCCAGTGCCGGGAGTCAGGGATTTAAAGGGGCAAGGAAAAGTACTCCCTTTGCTGCCACGCGTGCTGGAGAAGTTGCGGCCAAGAAAGCCATGGAACATGGGCTGCGACAAGTTGATGTGTATGTGAATGGTCCTGGTTCTGGTCGCGAGGCAGCTGTTCGTGCACTACAATCTGTTGGGTTGCGCGTGAGTATGATACGTGATGTGACGCCAATTCCTCATAACGGATGTCGGCCTCCAAAACGGCGGCGGGTGTAGATCGGCGAGAAGAAATATACAGCGAAACTATTGTCTATGATCTTGAGATAGGGGGAGAACGGCTATGGCCAAATATACTGGGCCTGTCTGTCGATTGTGTCGACGTGAAGGTGTGAAACTATTCCTCAAAGGTACAAGGTGTATGTCGGAGAAGTGCGCGATTGAACGTCGTAGCTACCCGCCTGGGCAGCATGGTCAGTCAAGACGGACTCGACAGACTGAGTATGGTTCACAGCTGAGAGAAAAACAAAAACTTAAGCGTGTATATGGTATGCAAGAAGGGCAATTTTTGAAAACGTATCATAGCGCGGTTCGTCAAAAAGGAATTACGGGGGAACTTTTATTAAGCTTTCTTGAGCGCCGGCTGGATAATGTGGTCTATCGCCTGGGTTTTGCTGCATCACGGCGCCAAGCCAGGCAGTTAGTGAATCATGGTCATTTGTTGGTCAATGGACGGAAGATGACCATTCCATCAATGACGATTAATGTGGGCGATTCCATTGAAGTGAGAGAGAAAAGTCGACAACTGGTTCCTGTTCAAGCAGCACTTGAAATCGCAGAGGGTCGCGGGGTACCCAATTGGTTAGATATGGAACGTAATATATTAAAAGGAACAGTTCAAGCTCTTCCCACCAAAGAAGATATTGATGTGTTGGTGAATGAGCAAGTTGTAGTGGAATTGTATTCACGGTAGATGAATAGGATTGTTCATGAGCCGAAAAAACGATAAAAATGGTATGGGGCAATCAATGTCACCGCCTTGGGATCAAGAAAGGGAGACACGATCCTTATGATTACAAGCATGAAGGATTTTCAGCTGCCCACGAAGCTGGAATTGGAAAAAGACACGGCTTCGTCGACGTATGGGAAATTTATTGCGGAGCCCTTTGAGCGAGGGTTTGGAACGACGATGGGGAGTGCTCTACGTCGAGTCCTACTTTCATCTCTTCCAGGAGCAGCGGTGACTTCTGTCAAAATTGAAGGGGTGTATCATGAGTTTTCCACTATCCCTGGAGTCACTGAAGACGTTACGATCCTGATTCTCAATATTAAAGAATTACGGTTGCGGTTATATTCAGATAAGGCCAAGGCCATTCGTTTCAAAAAGAAGGGCCCTGGAGAAATGAAAGCGGGTGATCTTGCTGTTGATTCTGATGTCACCATCTTGAATCCTGATCTTCATATTGCCACCTTGGATAAGGATGCAACCTTAGATATTGAACTTATTGTGAAGCCTGGCCGAGGTTATGTACCGGCTGAACGAAACAAAGAAGAAGGACTCCCTATTGGAGTGATCCCTGTCGATTCCGTTTTTTCGCCAATAAAACGTGTAAATTTCAGTGTCGAAACTGCTCGTGTTGGCCGTATAACCGATTATGACAAATTAATTATTGAAATTTGGACTGATGACAGTATTACTCCACAAGAAGCGGTGACTTCCGCTGCAAGCATTTTTCGAGACCACTTGGATCTTTGTCTGCCATCAGTGGAGACGGGTGACTCGACCCAAGATGACAGCGGTGAGGAGCCTAATGCGCAAATCAATCAGCATTTATTCCGGAGCGTGAATGAACTAGAACTTTCGGTTCGCGCTGCCAATTGCTTGAAAAATGCCAATATCAAAAGTATTGGTGAATTGGTTCAGCGAAGCGAAAATGAGATGCTCAAGACGAAGAACTTTGGGAAGAAGTCTTTGAATGAAATAAAAGAAGTTTTGGCGGAAATGGGACTGGAGTTAGGGACAAAAGTCAGTGAAGTCACGGAATCCATTTCCTGAATTTTTTAAAAGGACGGTGTTGTTGTGCGGCATAGAAAACGAGGTAGACAATTAGGAAGAAATACGAAGCATCGATTGGCGCTCTTTCGAAACTTGGCCACGTCATTAATGGAACATGAGCGAATTGAAACCACCGAAGCTAAAGCGAAAGAACTCCGTGGAATCACAGATAGGCTCATTACCCTTGGGAAGGCCGGAACACTTCATGCCAGGCGAGGAGCCCTACGAGTGTTACGCACCAAGCAAGCTGTCTCAAAACTCTTTGATGATGTAGCGAAGCGATTTTCTGATCGTCATGGCGGTTATACCCGTATCATACGAACACGGCAACGACCGGGTGATGCCGCGAAATTAGTAGCTATTGAATTGGTTGAGGGAGTAGCAGAGTCTCAAACAACGGTCAGCACAACTGATTCTCCGGAAACAGATAAGTAGCGCATAACGTTCTGTCTCGGCTGTTTTATACAGCTCCTCTCCGTGTATAGCCTGCCGTCTTCTTCTTTAGAAGATGAGGGTATTCGTTTACTTGCCAATTGTCCTGTGCTATCATTTTTGCGGACTTTTTGTGCGTTTGGCGTATCATTTGCATAATCCTAGAAACAGTAGTTTGATCACGAAAGTCTGCATACGCACTTCACGCATCTAGGGAATTTAATAAATCTCTCATCACCCAGTCGGTGACCATGAGTGTTGTGAATTCCTTCTGCACAAAAATATCGTATACAGCTTTTTCGCGCGCAACAGCCGTTTCTAGGATAATTTTTGGCCAATGAAAACCTATCTTTTTCGGAGTCTCCTCACGATAACAATTATCCTCATGTCTGTCTTTATTTGGCAACGAGTGCTGACCCATATGGAAGCGAAGAGCCAAGCTACGGCTTCTGTGCCGTTGCAAGAGCAGCAAGGAGCAGATGCCTGGATTCAAGAATTTTCGTACCAACAAACACGATCAGGTGCCACAAAATGGGTGGTCATGGCTGACCAGGCAAAAGTCTTTAATGATGAACATATTGTAAAATTGCAAAACGTGACCGTTCAGTTATTTGATCAAGATTTTCACAAAGAGCAAATGCATATTACGTCTGAAGAGGGAGTGATGGACACTGCGAGTAATGATTTTTATTTAGAGAGTCAAGATGAAAAAACTATTATGACGTTTGAAGCAGGCTATCAAGTACTTTCGAACAGATTGACGTGGAAGGAAGATGCACGACAAATTCGCACGGAAGACCCTGTGGTTATTCAGGGTAACGGGTTGGTGATCACGGGAACAGGGTTGATCGGTGATGTCGACAAGAATGAATTTCAATTGCTTCACAATGTTCGTGCGGAGGTGTCGTCGCCATAACACATTTGCTGTTCGTCTACAATCGTTGGGTGCTTGTCATCTTCAGTATTATCGTTTTTCCCACTTGGGGGTGGGGAGCGAGTCAGAAAACGACAACTGTAATTACCTCAAGCACGATGACAGTCAGTGATAAGAATAATCAGGCTATTTTTCGTGGGAATGTAAAAATGGTGCAGGAAGAATTGGTTGTGCATTCTGACATTATGATTGTCTATTTCACAGAAACACGAGCATCTACATCTTCTCCTGGTAGGCAGCCTCAGTCCCAAGAATCCAATAAAGAAATTAGGATTATTGAGGCAAAGGGGCATGTCCGAATTGCGAATGGTGAAAACCGAGCTACCTGTCAGCGTGCCATCTATGACAAGCGCGCAGAAACACTCATTCTACTTGGCTCTCCTGTGGCGTGGCAGGAAGGAACTCGAATTCGTGGACAAAAAATGACGATGTTTTTAAAAGAAAATCGAAGCGTTGTGGAGGGGGGGACTCAGGTGATTATTGAGGAGTCTGGAGAAAATTAGTGAGGGTGATTCACCGAGATATATTTGCCAGTGCTTGTGAGACCTCGTGAAAGAATGAGCAAGGTATTCATGGGGAAGACCTAGTCATAGAGCATGGAGCCCCTTAGGGTTTTGTTGGTGCCGTATGAATGATGTTTTCGACAGCCTGGTGATTTCACTACTCCACTATCAAGTATGGGGTGTGTGACTCGTGCGGCCTATGGTTGAGGATCTACCACCTGCGACGCACAAAATTTCCGCGACGAATCTTTACAAAAGTTTCAAAGGGCGGCAAGTTGTTCGGGGAGTCAGTGTGGAATTATCGGGGGGAGAAGTCGTAGGACTTCTCGGTCCGAATGGGGCAGGTAAAACCACAATTTTTGACATGGTTGTGGGCCTTTGTCAACCAGATCGTGGGGATGTTAGCCTTGATCAAGAAGTTATCACGCATCTTCCGATGTATAAACGTGCGAGACGAGGCATTGGCTATTTGCCGCAAGAAGCCTCCATCTTTCGAAGATTGTCGGTTGAAGATAATGTGTTAGCGGTTTTGGAAACCCTGAAGCTTTCAGCGACACAACGACACACTCGCTTAAATGCCTTGCTGGAAGAACTCAATCTCACCAGACTTCGGACGCATGCATCGTATACTCTATCAGGAGGAGAGCGTCGTCGGTTAGAGATTACTCGAGCTTTAGCGACGAATCCAAAATTTCTCTTACTCGATGAACCGTTTGCCGGGATTGACCCTATTGCTGTTGGGAATATTCAAGATATTCTCACGAATTTAAAACAGAAGAACATTGGAATTCTTATCACTGACCACAATGTGCAAGACACGCTTTCCATTACTGATCGAGCCTATATAATAAATGAAGGCACGATTTTGGAAAGTGGTACTCCAGAGGTGATTGTGAATAGCAAAAAAGCGCGAGCAGTCTATCTGGGTGAACGCTTTAAAATGAACTCATAACGTGGGATAAATTGTCTCTTATGGAACTTCGTTTAGACCTTCGTCTCTCGCAAAAGTTGGTGATGACCCCCCAGTTGCAACAAGCTATTAAGCTGTTGCAATTGTCGCGGTTGGAACTACAACAAAATTTAGTCCAACAATTAGTTGAAAATCCACTCTTAGAAGATACTGCGTTGGAGGCTCAAGAGGAAGAACCTGTTGCAGGGGAAGAAGGAAGCGAAGCAGCGAAAGAAGTAGAGGCTAGCCGTGATGGATCTGAAGACTCTGATGAAAGTCAGCCAGCCAAGGAAAGCGAGCCACTGACATCCGAAGAATGGGATAATATTTTAGGGAATGACTGGCGTCCAGCACAGCGTGATCAAATCGGAGCAAGCGATGACGAGTTCCCTTCCTACGAACAGACGTTATCCAAACCGACCTCGCTTGAAGAGCATCTGGAGTGGCAACTTCGTTTATCTTCCTTGGAAGGTACTGATCGAGATATCGGGCGAATGATCATTGGGAATTTAGATGAAGATGGATATTTGCGTGTGCCTTTACCAGAGTTACAAGAAGATGCGCAATGTGCTTATGAGCAGCTTGAACAGGTGCGTCGGCAGATTCAGACCTTTGACCCCCCAGGAGTGGCTGCGCAAAACTTAGCAGAATGTTTACTGGTTCAATTAAAGCTTCTTCGCCAGGATGAGGCGGGCATAGAACAAACGTTTCCCTCAGCGTTTTCCATGGAAGTGGTCTCCTCAGTCATCAAGAACCACTTAGTGGATCTCCAAAAAAAACGCTATCAGGTTGTGGCTAAAGCATTAGACATAACGCTGGATGAGGTCTATGAAGCCGTTCATGTGATTGAAGGGTTAGAACCTAAGCCTGGTCGTCCATTTTCCACGGACAGTAATTCCATCATTATTCCTGACGTCTATGTCGTGAAACATGAAGGAGAATGGGTGGTGTTGTTGAATGAAGATGGACTTCCCCGGCTGCGTATTAGTCCGTACTATCGGCGCTTGCTGTCGAATTCTGGGGAAGATGTTGGGACAACGAAAACCTATTTAGAAGAAAAGCTCAAAGGGGCGCAATGGATTATCCGGAGTATCGATCAACGCAATAAGACTATTGTGAAAGTCGTCATGAGTCTGATTAAATTCCAAGAGGCGTTTTTAGAAAAAGGGGTTCAATATCTGCGGCCATTAGTCTTGAAGCAAGTTGCGGATGATGTCGGGATGCATGAGTCGACAATTAGTCGTGTCACCACCAATAAGTATGTCCATTGCCCTCAAGGCATTCTTGAGCTGAAATTCTTTTTCAATGCAGGAATTCAGCGAGCGGATAATCGTGGTGAGGATATGTCTTCTATCACCGTGCGGGAAATGATCAAAGACATGGTTGCGCAGGAAGAGTCTGCGAACCCGTTAAAAGATCAAGAAATTGTTTCTAGGCTCAAACAGAAGAATATTCTTATTGCCCGTCGAACGGTAGCTAAATATCGTGCTGAACTGCATATTGCATCTGCCAGTCAACGAAAATGTATTCCAACTTAAGTGGTGTCATGAGGAAAATAATACGTATATTGTAGAATTGATCGTGTGGTTGTGTAACAAATCGCAGTCTTCTTGATACCTAGACATATGTATCAGTGATATTGAACAATCATTCCTGTTTTTTTGAGAGCTCTGATGATCACGGAACTTTCTCTCAATCCAGTGAAGAATAAGACTTTGCCGTTACAATTTATCATGGTAACGGGGACGTCGGGGTCTGGCAAAACGCAGGCACTGAAGTGTCTAGAAGATTTAGGGTTTTTTTGTGTCGATAATCTTCCCCCAGCTCTCTTTCAAAAATTCACAGAATTATGCACACAGCCTGGTAAAGATGTGCAAAAAGTTGCATTGGGAATTGATATACGTGAGCGAGCCTTTTTTAGTGACTTACTGAGTAATTTAGAAGGTTTACAGTCGAATGGGTGTCACGTCGAACTTTTGTTCTTAGAAGCCCAAGATGATGTGTTGGTCAGGCGGTTTTCTGAATCACGTCGTCCCCACCCCCTCCTTCCACTGAGGCCTGTTATTGAAGGGATTCAGTTGGAGCGAGAACGGTTGCAGGGTCTCAGACACCGCGCCAATCGGGTATTAGACACATCAGAGTATTCTGTCCATGATTTAAAAGCATGGATGATCAAACACTATAGAGAACATGATGATGAACAAGCTCTAAAAATCAGTTTGTTAAGCTTTGGGTACAAGTTTGGGGTTCCGGTTGATGCTGATGTCGTGTTTGATGTTCGGTTCCTCCGCAATCCCCATTTTGTTCCAGATTTGCAACCGCTGACGGGTGAACATGCGGATATTCAACAGTTTGTGCTTGACAACAAAGAGGGCAAAGATTTTTTGAGACATTTGCAGGAGCTCTTCAAGTTCTTGCTCCCCTTATTCGAGCGGGAACAACGTACGTATCTGACAATTGCCTTTGGGTGCACGGGAGGCCGCCATCGCTCAGTTTCTATGGCTATACACATGAAGGATATTCTCAAGACGTTAGGCTATGACATTACCATTCGTCATCGTGAAATTCATACGGAGCACGTTGAAGCCTAATAGGATATTGATCGTAATCTGAATGAACTGAGAAAATCTGTGTTTCCCTTCTTGTAAACCCGCTTCCTACCGTTCATTAGCCTGACAGTCTGTTCTGGACTCTTCCCAATCTTTCACTATATTTTTGGTTGTTTCTGGCCATTCTTTGGGGATTTTCCTCGGAACCTCGTACCCCTTACCATAATGATCTACGTAGAAACCAGGCATCATTTTGAGGAATAGCAGACATGAAATCCTTCAAGTTACAACTAGAGACAAAGAATGAAACTCACCAAGACCATATCGAAAAAAAACAGTTGGCAACGAATGATTCACAACGCTCGTGGTCTTTTGGGACGACTTCCATTGGCAACTGGTGTGGATATGGGGTCGCAGCTAGTGAAGGTCGTTGTGTTACAGGCAGAGCGTAACGGATTGTCGCTGAACGACTTTTCAATAACACCTGTGACCAACAGTGTGTTGCAGGATGAACCATCTGCTACTGAACGTGTTGAAACCATGCAAGAAAGAATAGCGGTTCCCCTTAGTACAATTGGAACCTCACTGTCGGGACCATCAGTTTTTGTTAAATCGATCATTCTTCCTCTCATGGCAGAGGAGGATGTTCGAGAGCATCTGTCCCTAGAGCTTGACCGTTACATTACTCTTGATGTTCACGATGTCCTCTGGGACATCTATCCTCGAAAGTCTTCAGATGACGCGACAGAAAAACAACAGGAATATTTTCTTGTTGTTGCCAAAAAAGAAAGTGTGGAGCGTCAGGTGGAGATGTTTCACCAAAGTGGAGAGACTGTTCAGTTTGTGGATGTTGATGTCTTTGCCCTGATCAATGTTGTGACCTACAACTATGGCAAGCAAGGG